>CBFGRJ010000047.1:0-27702 GCA_965651135.1 uncultured Myxococcales bacterium | reverse complement strand
TTCAGTGGTGTTGCCCGGTGTCACGGACCCGCTGGCCTCCCCACGCGCTACGGGTGGTGGCTCGGGGGCCCCGAGCCGATCGCCCCGGCGGGAACCGCAGGCCGAAGCGGGGCTCTTCGAAGGGCCGCAGCCGGGCTCCGAGCCCAAAGTGGAGCCGGCGTGAGCGGAGGCTCTAACGATGCTATAGGACGACTGTCGGGTTGGCATTATTCGTACGCCAATTCGACCGTGTCTTTGGTATGCCCGACGAGTAGAGGATGACGACGACTACGCGGAAACCGGCTATTGTCAAACTGCAGAGGCGCAGCTTGACCGTAACTTACCATAGTGCCTATCATTTCAGCCCTGTAGACTCAGCGCTGCGCGCGCCCGGTCGTTAGGCCCGGCGCTGGGCTCAGCACTACCCGATGCCCGACCGACTTGCGGATTCCAGCGGCTCGCACCAAAGGCCTTCACCGACACGGCTCGCGCTGCGCTTTATTTCCGGGAAGTACCAGGGTGGCGAGTTCCCGTTGGACGAATTCCAGGAAATCGTCATTGGGCGCTCCAGCGACCTCGACATGGTGCTCGTGGAAGAAATGGTTTCACGGCGTCATGCCAGAATCAGCCTGCAGGGTGGCGTGGTCTCCATCGAAGACATGGGGTCCACCAACGGTACCTTCGTGAATGGTGAGAAAATTCAGCAGGCGACGCTACAAGAGGGTGACCGGGTCCTCATCGGAACCAGCATCCTCAAGCTCGTAGCCATCCCCAACGAATCGACGACCTCGAGCAGAAGGCCGGACCTGGTGGCGAACCGCCGTGTCACGATGCGCCGCAGCGCGCCTCCGGCAGGCGAAGCGCCGCGTATGAGCGGCAGCCTCGAAGAAATCCCGCTGCCCGATTTGATGCAATTGTTCGGGACATCGAAGAAGACCGGCGTTCTGATTCTCAAGACAGAGTCACGCATCGGGCGCATCTACTTCCGCGAGGGCCGCATCTATTTCTGCAGCATCGAAGGACAGCCCGAGCTGCCGCCGCTCAAGGCGGCGTACCGTATGTTGTCCTGGAAGACCGGTGTGTTCACGCTGGATCCTCCCGACACCACGGAATTCGAACACGAGATTTCGGTGAGTGCTCAAGAGGTCCTGATGGAGGGCTTCCGGCAAATGGACGAGCTCGAGAACCTGCGCTCGCGCCTTCCACCGTTCGGTTCACGCCTGATTCTGCGGGCGCCGCTCGAGGCTCCCCTTCACGAGTTGGAGCCCACTCACCTAGAAGTGCTGCAGACCGCCCTGAACTCGGCGAACCTCCAAGCGTTGATGGATCGCACCGAAATCAGCGACCTCGAAACGGCGAGGATAGTGCTCGACCTCATCCGGCGCGGTTACATCAAGGCCGGTTGAAAGCCCTGTCCCCGCGCGGGTCGTCGGGTGTGGCATACCCAGGGTCCGGGGCTACACTGGGCGCATGAAACCGCCCATGCGCCTGTTTGCGTACACGCTCGCTTGTATGTTCGCCCTAGCGGCTGCCGGGTGTGGACAGGTCACCTACGTGCTGCAGCAATACGATGGCCCTGTGCGAGCTCGAGATCAGATCAGCGTACTCAGAGTCCAGCCCAATGACCCGACTCAGCTGCTCGCCCTCGACGAAGAACAGCTCGGTCCGCAACAGCTCGATTCCGATGTGCGCCTCCACATAGAAATCTTGCCGGGCAAACACACGCTATCCGTGAAGAACCCGAACGTTCAGATTATGCAGACTCAAAAGGTCGCGTTCGTTGCCCAACCAGGGCGCGTGTATCGCGTATTTTTGGCCAACCGCGCCTGGCATACGAATACCAGCCGGGAGACTCCCCAGGGCACCTGGTCGCCCCTCGTCTACGAGGTCGACGCAAATACCGGGCGGCCGCTGCAAGAGGTGTCGCTGCCACCCAGCAAGTCTTGACGGAGCCGCGGGCTACTTGCCCGCCGCGTCGCGGCTTGCAATGCGGTCGGATTGAAGAGGCAAGCGGGCCATCATTCGGGCACGGGACCGTAGCCAACCATGTCGTTGATCTGCACCGCCATGTCGAGCAGGCCGACGTAGTTGCGCAGCGTGTTGATGGCCGTTTCCTCGTATTCGGTCTTGAGGATGGCATGACCGTCTTCGCCCACCTTCAAGATCGGTGTGAGGTAGTCGTCGAGCAGCGGCTCTCCGTTTTCGTCGAGCTCGACCTCGTACGCGTCGGCCAGCAAGAGGTTGGCGCGTTCGAGCATGCGTGACGCAATGCCCTTGTCCACTTCACGCCCGTCGATCACCTCCTTGCCATACCGGCGAGCAATGTAGGTGAATCCGCTATCCGGATTGTAGAACCGAATCTGCTGCTCTTCGGGGATGTTCAGCTGCGATTGGAAGCCATCGACGTAGATACGCAGCTTGTTCGACAAGCTCAGATCGGTGTTGAGCCGTGAGAACAAGTGCCCCCAAACCAACGCGCCCAGTTGCTGGCGATAGCTGACGTTCGGGAACAACAGATGCGCCTCCTCGGGCGGGGGGCGGCTGGGGGTCTCGGAGTTGAGGTCCATGATTTGGACCTCGGGCGTGCGCACGCCCCGTTCTACGTAGGGCGCTATCGACTCCCAATCGCGCGACAACAAACCGCCCAGCAGTCGGTCGACTGCCCTGCCCATGTCGGCGCGGAAGTTGATGTTCATGTTGCGGCCGTCCAGATAGTTGGAGCGCGACACGAAGAAGAATACGCTGCGGCCGTCTACGAGAGTCCTGAGCGCGTCCACCTTTTCGGAACCGAATCCGATCCACCCCATCCAATTCTGATAATCCCAGGAGCCGCCGCCGGTGGGGCCGCTATAAAACGCCGGATCGATGAAGCGCCCCGTGGAGGCGTCGACGGAGAACTCGGCATCCTCTCCCAAGAAGGCCTCACCTGTTTCGTCGTCGTACTCGAGGCCGTCGGGATCGAACAAGTCACGGGTCGGGTCCGATTGCTGGAAGTTCTCGGCTTTTCTATAGGCGCCGATCTGCGGCATCACCAACGCACGCGCGATGGCGTTGAACATCTCTGTCTCCGCCATCAAGTAGGGGCGCCAATCGTCGTCGTCCTCGGCGGCTTTGACGAAGGTCTCTTCCCCTTGACCGCGCAGAAACGAGTTCGTGATCGCGATGCTCCAATGGTAGCCGCGGAGTCGCTCGAAGAACGCACCGGCCGTGCGTGCGGGAATGCCGCCGTAGAACCAGTCGCGGCGTGCCCGGCGGAAGTAGTTGAAAATGTAGCTATAATCGAACTTACGGATGGTCTCTACCGTCAGCTCGTAGATGTCTGCGCCGGCATCCGTCGAGTTGGCGTGGGGGTAGGCGTTGGTACTCACACCCCAGCGATAGGGCCATCGATAGTTACCTGCACCGGGCCGGTGGGGCTTCACTTGTGCGCGGGGAGCCTGTAGCCCGATGCGTTGGTCGGTGGGCTCCGACCCCTCGTACCAAAGGGGATCGTCGGTAAAGTCGTCCCAGGTCGCATAGTCCTTGGGCGGCGGCGAGCACACCTTGCCGTGGACGATGCGCCACTCGGCATGCTCGAGCTCCTCTTCGGTTGCAGGGCGGCAGCGACCCGCATCGTAGAGTTTCATGTCGCGTGCAGCCGACGTGTAGTGCTGCGTCGTGAGACTGTTGCCGTTGACGACCAAGTTTTCGTCGATGAGCTGAGAATAGAGGCGACCCACGAAGCGGAACTGTTCCGTGCGCTCCATGCCGTCGTCGGCGTCTGGGTCGAAGGTCTGCAGCACCCTGCCATACAGCGCATTCATGGTGTGCAAGTCGAATTGCCCGAGGCCAACCGTCTCGAAGAAGCGCTCATTTTGGTACTCCATCGTCGAGGTGTGGGCGAAGTAGTTGATGCCCGGCCGCGGCTCTTCGATGTGAGCATCGGCGCCGCGACCGACGACCTTGCGACCCAGCTCGTCGTCGGTCTCCGGGTCGAGGTAGCGCGGGCCCATGCAGGTGTCGGCGTCGGAATCGAAGACGTCGTCGCCCTCGCGCGGGTTGCCGTTGCACGAGGCCATCGCTTTTCCTTCTTGCGTTCGAAGCTGCCAGTATTGGGGGTTGTAGTTGGTCGAGTCGTACGAAGAAGCGAACTGGTGAAGCATGCCCAGGGCGTGCCCCATTTCATGGAGCTGGATGCCCTTGTACGTTTCTTTCCACAAGTCCTTGTAGATGAGCTCGGAGCGTTTGCGTGACCAGTAGCTCGCGCCCCGGTCCGCTTCGTCAGGAAACATTTCCTTCAGCTTGTCGTCGCTATACTTTTGTTTGAAGTACTCGGCGACACCCTGCACGTCCTGATTGCCAATGTTGGCTACTTCGGGATCGGTGAAGCAGATGCCACGAGCCATGGTGCGAAGCTCCATGAGGTCGCGCTGTTGCCGATACTTGAAGGTGTCGCCGCCACGCAACGGAGACAGCATGTCCATCACGGTGTCGTTCATTTCCGGCGGCTGCATGCCGATCCAGGTGGGGTCCACCAGCTGAGCTTCGGCCTGGCTCCCACGCAGCTGCTCGGCCAGCGCCTCGACCTCGAGCGAGGTCGTGTTGGTGTGGCCCAAGAGCACCTGGGTGTTGGCCTTGTCTCGCAAGATCGCGGAGCGCCAGGTCTCGCCCGGTTGTATCGGCAGCGGGGGGACCCCCAGCGTGTCCACCGCGCTCTTTGCATCGATCGACTTGATTCGCGCCTCGATCTCTTCCTTCGTAAAGCGCTTCGGCGTGTAGCCATTCCTGAGGGAGCGCTGGTAGATGTAGGCAGGGACCCCGTCGGTCACCTCTTCGAGATCGAGCTCGCCGTTGGCGACCATGATGATGTCGCGGGTCAGCGCCGCGGAATAGGTTGCAGAGCGCCCCATGGTCGTTGCCGACGCGCCGATGATGCGACCCGTAAGCGGGTCGGCATTCCAGTTGGCGATACCTCCCCAGGGTGCTTTGGAAGCGTAAGGCCAATAGAACAGGAAATTGTGGCGTAGGTCCCCGACACGCGCGGAGTAGCCGACCTCCCCGCAGATTTCGTGGTCGTAGCTCCGAACCGGGTTGTGGCAGACCACCAAGACGTCGTCCATTTCTTTGACGCGCTCGATCCCCCAGCCGCCATAGCTGACCATGTCGGTTTTTCCCGGCTCGAAAAATTGGGCATGGCAATCGCTGCGCGAGCCACCCGTGCGTCGACACTCGACCTCGCGCGCTTTGGCGACCGAATGCTCCAGCGCCTGATTCCAGGTGTAGACCAGGTCTTCGTTCGCCCCTCGAGCCACCACGTTGCCGTCGTCGTCCAACTGGTCGGTGAGCTCGTCCGGCGTTTCTTTGTTCATCCAGAAACCGACGGGCTGGATTTCGCGGTCGCGGTAAGGAATGGTGCAACGGTTGATGACGCTGCATTGCGAACCTTGGCTGCCGTCGTAGCCCGTATCGGCATTTTCGCACTGGTCGTCGGTGCCGTTCATGTCCTCATCGCGGCGGCCATTGTAGTTGCAGCTCACGCTACACGTTCCGCTGGGCAAACACTGGCCGCCGTCGCAGTCGCGATTCGATGAACAGGTGCCTTTGGTCTGGTGACTCTGCTTCCAAATGTTGTGATGGTGCATGAAGCGAGTCAGCCCGGCATCCGTGTAAAAATACTGAGGATCCCACTCGATGCGCGGTGGGGTCACGATTCCCACCGAGCCCGCGTCCGCCAAACCTCCTGGGTTGCCGATGATGTCGAGCGACGCTCGGCTATTGTCGAAGGGCTCGAAGTCAGCATCGGGATCGACGTGGCCGACCTTCCAATACGATGATCGGATGATGGCTTCCTGAGGGTCGCAATTGTCTACGGCGCTTCCGGTGTAGAGGCTGATCAGCCAACATGCCGGAACTTCCATGCCCGAGCCGTCGATCATGGCTTCGGGCTCGACCCAGAACTTCGAGGTGACATCGAAATAGCCTTCTTCTGGCTCGAAGTGTGGGGCGTCTGGGTGTGCGCGATCGTTGACGTAGTAGGCCAGCGGCGTCACCTTGATGTTCCCGAAGACCTTGCCCGCGAACATGTCGTACCACTGAGGCGTGTCGACCACGTTGATGGACCAATCGACGCGCATGTATTGCCGCTCGTACCAGGGGCGATCCGTGGTGTTTTCGCTGACTATGTTGAGCTCTTCACCCGTGCTCGGGTTGTACTCGCGCCGGATGTCGAAGTGGCTCTCGATGGGGTATGCGGCTACCAGTGTGCCGTCCGGCGGCCCATTGCGGTCGCCCTTGTCGTCGGCGCCCGGGTTCTGTTGGTACGATCGCCGAGCGAGCAGTAGATGTTCGGTGATTTCCCAGCGGATGCGGTCGACGCCGCTCCAGCTGCCGATACCCACCAAGGACTGCGACTCCGAGGCGTCGACGACGAAGTTGCGCCAGTAAAACTCGGGATCGTCGTCGTGATTGCCGACCTCGCCGACGAAAAACGATTTGGCGAGGGCGTCCGCTTGGACACGATTGATGGGCTCACGTTCTTGGGCGCAACCGGCCAACGCGAGCGCGAGCATCGAGAGACCAGCGGTCAACTGACGCGCAAATCTGAAACTCATCGGGAGTACTCCTCTTCCGTGGTCCTGTATGGGCCTTCGGGCCCCGCAAGCTTGACAAGAAAGTGACCCAGTAGCTCGTGCGAATCTTCGCACCAACTCGTCATTTGGCGGGATATTTTTACGGAAAAATTCGTCGATGGCGAAAAGGCCGGAGAAGTCGCGCGCCCAGCGACGCCATCGATCCTCAACTTTTATGGATACGGACTTCGACGGCGCGGGCATGCGCTTCGAGTCCTTCGGCTCTCGCGAATCGGGCGATGTCCGTGGCCTGGTCGGCGAGCGCTTCGGGAGAATACTCGATGAGGGAGCTGCGAGAGACGAAGTCGTAGACACCCAAAGGGGCCGCATAGCGCGCAGCTCCACCCGTGGGCAGCACGTGCGAAGGGCCGGCCATGTAGTCTCCCGCGGCCTCAGGAGTGCTTCCTCCGATGAAGACCGCTCCCGCTCTCAGGATTTTTTCAGCCAGCTCGCGCGCTCCCGTCACCTGTACGGAAACGTGCTCCGCTGCCAACACGTTGGCGACGGAGGCGAGACGCTCGCGACCCCGTACGACGAGCGCGACACCGTTGGCCCGGATCGATGCCTCGGCGATCCGGCGGCGCGGTCTGCCCTGCGAATCGCTCTGTGGCAAGCGGGCCAATTGTTCCGCAACCTGCTCGGAGACCGTTTCGGCGAAGTCCGCATCCGTCGTGAGCAACAGCGCGTAGGCGTCCTCGTCGTGCTCCGCCTGGCTCAACAGGTCCGCTGCAACGTGAGCAGGATCAGCCTGAGCATCGGCAACCACCAAGATCTCACTGGGACCCGCGATACTGTCGATGTCCACCTCGCCGAAGACCAGCCTCTTGGCGGCTGCGACATACAGATTTCCCGGGCCAACGATCTTGTCTACCTTGGGAACGCTTTCAGTCCCGTAGGCGAGCGCGCCGATCGCCTGTGCGCCCCCGGCGTCGACCAGCGCTTTGACGCCGGAAAGCCAGCAAGCAGCACGCACTTCGTCGCTCGTATCGGGTGAGGCGAGGTAGATCTCCGCGACGCCGGCCACTTGCGCCACGACGGCGCACATCAGCACGCTGGAGGGATAGCTGGCCTTGCCGCCCGGCGCGTAGATGCCCACGCGCGCCAGGGGCGTCACCCGGCTCTCGAGACTGATGCCGGATGCTTCGTAGCCGAAGCTCTTGAGCTGCTCGGCCTGCCGCTCGTGGTAGGCGCGAATACGATCTCGCGACCGCACCAGAGCACGTTTGAGCCCAGCATCGAGCCGTTCCAAGGCTCGGTCGCCTCCGTAGTCCTCAATCAGTACCTTTTCGATTTTCCGATTTTCGAAACGCTCGACACAGCGTTTTACCGCCTGGTCACCGTCGCGGCGAATGTCATCGAGCACTTCGCGGACGAGCGGCTCGACACGCGACAGATCGGTCTCGCCGCGCCGCTGCAGGCGCTCGAGCGCGGCGGCAAAGTCGGGGGTACCCTCGATCGCCGTGGTCAGTGCGCCACGCGCCTCGCTCACGTCCAATGACCTGCTTTTAGTGCGGCCGGATCGTGCTCCCGGATCTTCGGTCCGAGCGCCTCACGAAACACTTCTTCGTCATCCATGTCGAAGTTGTCTTCGGCAAAGCCCTCGGCGACCTGCATCCCGACTGCGAGGATGCGCAGGAACATGGCGAAGCTCGACGCACAAAGCCGTGGCTTCCAGGTGTCGGTACCGCTCATCGCCGTATAGACGGGGCAATCCCCCTCTGCGTCCGCGGCCGAGACGTCTAGAAAGTAGGGATCGCCGAGCAGAGCGCTATGCCCGATGATGATCCAGCTGGGCATCCAACCGCCGGCGGTTCGTTGCGTAATACGACGACCGGACTCGTCCAGCGCAAAGCCCTTCTGTTCTCCCACCAGTTTGTCGGAGGGGATCAGCCGCACGCGCTCGGACGGCGTCCGTGTTTCGACGTCGATGGGATCCGCGGCCGCCAGGAATTCACGGTAGCGTCGGGGTAGCGACAAGAGCTCCTTGAGCTCGGTTAGGCGCGCTGCGTCGGCTGTACCGAAACTCGCGGGTACCCCGCGGCGTTCAAACGATTCCTTCAGTGCTGATATCGACTCGGCCAGATCGCTGTCCAACTTGCGACCCTTTCGGTATCCGGGGCTCCGCCGGTGAGAGCTCAAAGAACTGCCAAAGTTCGCGAAAAACGCATAGGTTACGCAAGCCTCTACCCGCGAACCCTGAGCCTTTTGCTACGTGCTTTTTACTAGCCCCAAGGCCAAAGGCAAGGGGGCAAATCTCGACCGGCCGTTTGACAGCGTTTTTGGGTTTCCAAGGCCCGCCCGCGGCCGAGCGGTCGAGTAGGCCCGTCGCGCACCCAACCAGAAGTTCAGTATGCCGCCCGCCTGCCGGCAATCACGGTATGCGGCGCCGCCGGCGCTGCGCCTTGTACTGGTAGGAGAGCGAGACGTAATCGAGCGGACGCGGCTCGACCTTCGAGGGGGTCGGCGGGGAGCGAACGTAGCCCTGCAAGCGGGTGACCAGCTGCCCCATCTCCGGACTCTGCAAGTTGTCGAGGGCGGCTTCCAAGGTGGGCACGATGGCGCCAGAGGCATGCCCTCGGCGCATGAGATCGAGATAGCTGCGGGCCAGCGCATCGATGTCGAAGCGGTGCTTGTCCATGAACTCCTGCGCAAGCCCGAGCACCGCCTCGCCATTCAACCACTGGTCTTCGGCCAGGATGAACGCGGCTTGCAAGTAGTTGTAAAAGGGAACTACTCGCTTGCCGTACACCCAGAACTTCGACGGTGACGATTGCCGATCGAGGTGGATCAATATTCTGGAGACGACAGCCTCTTTGCGTAGATTGGGCAGAGCTCGCAGGCACTCGCGTTGGCGGTCTTTGTAGACGCGATTCGCCGAGAGCACACGTGTGAGTTGGCGAGCATCCACATGCCCCGCGCAAAGGTCGGCATACAACGAGTACACCAGGGCGTCGGCTTCGGCGTCGTCGCCCACCAACACTTCTCGAGCCAATGGCGAGCTGACCTGATCTTCCAACCGAGCATGCAACAGCGCGGGCAGTTTGTAGCCGAGCTGATCGTGCAATGCTCGAAAGCGCAGGCGCAACAAGTTGCTCAGGTTGGGCTTGAGCGTCAGCTCGTCGAAGCGCACTCCGTCGAGAGCTAGCTTGCGCGTCAAGCGCCCTGCCATCTGACGCGGACTTCCGCTCACGATGTGCACCCGAGCGCCGAGCTGGCCGAGCTCCCTCAGAAGTCGGGCTGCGCCGGGCACATCGCGTTTTTGCTCGGGTTTTTCCAGAGCGGTCCGCACCAAATCGCGGATGGTTTCGAATTCCGTGTACAGGTAGGTCTTGTCCAAGTCCCAGCGCGTGATCAGGCGAACGGCAAATGCGCGCGGGGCAGGCGCTCGCGAGCTAGGCGGTATTTCCGACGCTCGGGACATGACGGCATGCCGCTAAGAAGCCCAGGCGCGGCGCGTGTCCGTCAAGCTCGAGACGAGCTCGTGCTCGTTCGATTTCTCCGCTGCGACGATTGCCTGATCGATATAGCCCAGCGCTTCGCTGCCGCGGTGCCGCCCATACGCAACGTGGGCCAGCGCGCTGAGCACTTTGGCGCGATCGGCCCCGCTGGGGCCGGCAATGTCCAAGGCTTCGCGCAGCACGCCCTCGGCATCCGCGAAATTGCCGGCGCGAGTCAGCGATGCTCCCAGCTTGCGGCTGAAAATCAGCACCGCTCGCAACGGATCGTCGAGCTCGCCCCGCGCGATCTCTTGTCGTGCGATTTCGAGCCCGCGACGTAAGGCAAGAACTTCGGTGACGGTGTCACCACGAGCGCTCGCGCGATCGGCGACCTGTTCCAGCAACAGCAAGGCCTGCAGCGAGTCTTCGGCGAAAAATGCGTGGAGTGCCGAAGCCTCGATCGGCGCGGCTCCCTTTTCTCCGACCCGCAGGGCGCGTGCGTGCAGCTCTCGCCGTACGGCAACGGGAATGCCCGCCAGCACGATCTCTCGGAGCAGCGGATGCGAGGCAGACACTAGGCCGTCCGACTCCTTGACCATACCCGAGCTGACGAGCGCTTGCAGCGTCGTGGCGAGCCCTTGCTCTTTTGGCAATAGCTCTGCGATCGTTTCCTTGTCGGTGCGATCGCCGAGAACCGCGAGCGCCTGCAGCGTGCGACGCGCAGAAGGATCCAAGCTATCGACGCGTAGCGCGATCAAGTCCGCCAAGCGCGAGGGTGGGTCCGTGCCGCCGTCCAACGCGTAGCGCACGATTTGTTCCACGTACATCGGCGAAACACCACGGATCTCGTCGATGCTGCCGAGGCCCGGATCCCAGCGATGCGCTGGTAAGAGCCGCGATGCCGCTGGAGGAGGCAGCTCCCCCAACACGCGTGCCGCGGCGTATTCAGTGCTCCAGCCGGTGTCGAAGCCCGGCGCGTGTGCGGCCACGAAGAGCACTGGAAAACTCTGCGGTTCGCTCAGGGCATCGGCGAACGCCCAGCGGCTTGGCGTGTCCACGCGATCCAGGTCGTCGATCACCAATACCACCGCGTTCGGCTCCGCATACAGCGCTGCCTGCCGCAAAGCCCAACCCAGCGCTTCGGACAGGCCGTGGCGGCGTTCGAGCGCTGTACGTTGATCGTCGCGCTTCGGCATACCGCGGAAGATTTCGGTGAGGCCGCGATAGGCGTCCGGGTTTGCGCCATCGAAGCGCCCATCCTCGATATCCTGATCGCTCAGTCGTGTCAGGGTTCGAATGGCTTCCCTGAGCGCGTGGTAAGCCACCTGGGCCCAGTACGGGTCCGGTCCAGTGCAAACGACGAAGTCGTGGCGTGCGCGACAGCGCTCGACGAACTCTTCGATCAGCCTGGTCTTTCCGAACCCTGGATCGCCAACCAGGCGCGCGCCCAAGAAGCTGCCGGACAGAGAAGCCCGCCGGTCCTCGAGCCACGCTAGATCTTCATCGCGCCCGACGAGCGGGAGCGGCAGTTCTACCATCAGGTTGTCGCTGGGTAGACTGCGGCGGGGCAGTGGCGCGGCGCACTCGCCACAGTACTTCGCCTGTGGAACCGTTTCACCGCAGCTCGGGCATTCCACCGCCTCCGAAGAGAGCGACTTCACTGCCCGGCTCGGCGGAACGCTCTGGCCCAAGGTCAACGCGCGCTTGAGGTACTCGGAGAATTCGTGGGCGTCTTGGTAGCGATTTTTGGCATCTTTGGCCAATGCGGTCATCACCACGTCCACCAGTGGAGTGGGGATCTGCCGTTCGGGGGCCACCTGACGCGGATCGGGAACCGGGATGCTCAGGTGCATCATCACCACCTGTGTGGGACTGTCGGCTTCGAAGGGCAGGCGCCCCGTCAAGAGTTGAAACAAGATGACTCCCACCGCATACAGATCCGCGCGCCCATCGATCTCGTCGCCGCGGCCTTGCTCGGGGGCCATGTAGTCCGGCGTGCCGCAGACGATGCCGGGATTCGTGATGCTCGTCGATTGTGTGTCCGCTCTGAGCTTGGCTAGTCCGAAATCCACGACCTTTACGAAGTCGCCACCGCGACGTAAAGGCTCGAGGATGACGTTCTCGGGTTTCAGGTCTCGATGAACGATGCCAAGCTCATGGGCCTCGCCCAGGGCGCCGAGCACTTGGCGAAGGACATCGACGATACGGGTAAATGGTAGCGGCCCTTCTTCATACGTCACTCGCGCCAGGTCTTTTCCGCGTAGGAACTCCATGACGAGGTAAGGCTGGCCGTCTTCTGTGCGCCCGAAGTCGAAAACGCTGACGGAGTTCGGGTGATTGAGCTGGCTGGCTGCTCTTGCTTCGGTCAAGAACCTGACGGCAGCGTTCTCGTCAGCCAGCAGGTGCGGATGGATGATCTTGACGGCTACCGTTCGACCCAACACGCTCTGTTCGGCCCGATACACGCGCCCCATTCCACCCACGCTGATGAGATCGAGGATATGATGCCCGCCGGGCAGCGTACGACCGACGAACTTGTCGTCGGTTGCGCTACCCATGGTTCCGATTGGAAAACCGCAAGCGGGACAGTACTGGTGATGTGCGGAGCATGAGGCTGCGCAGTGCGGGCAGGCTCTCGACTCGGCGGGAGTAGTATCCATTCGGGCGGGCAAGAGGTTACCTCAAAAGCTGAACGGAAAAGGGTTCACTTCATGAAGCATCCGGTCAATGTTGCGTAGGGTACTTCGAAAACGGGTAGCATGCTTGCTAGCTGCTGTGGTGCTAATCTGTGAAAATCGCTGGGAAAGCCGGTTTTGGGGGAAACTCAGCCGAACGGCATCGGGCTGGGTGCTGCGGGCACGAAAGCCCTGGTTTTCGCTGCACGGCGTCGACGCTGTGGGCTACGCTTGACGTATGACAAAGCCGCGGGTTCGCCTGGGTGAGCTGTTGGTACAAGCACAGATCATCACGGAGGAGCAGCTCGAGCAAGTGCTCGAGCTACAGAAATCGGACTCGCGACGCTTGGGAACGCTTCTGGTGGAGCAAGGGTTGGTTACCGAGACCCAGGTCACGCAGATCTTGAGCCAACAGCTCAGCGTACCTTGGGTGTCGCTCTACCACACCGATTTTTCGAGGCAGCTTCTGAATCACGTGCCGCAAGAGCTCGCTGAAGAGTTGTGCCTCATTCCCATTTTCATGCGCCGCGTGCGGGGCTACGGCGAGGTCTTGTACGTCGCGATGGAAGATCCGACCAACGATGATGCGCGGAAGGAGGTGGAGCGCTGGTCGGGCCTCTCCGTGCGCGCCATGATCGCGCCACCCTCGCACATCCGTGCCGCCATCCGCGCCTACTATGGTCCGAGCCAGCCACCCGACGAAACGCCTTCGCTGTCTCCAGACCAGTTGAGCTCGATGCCACCCGCCCCAGGCGCGGCGCCCGCCGTGACGGTGGCTACCACCTCCCCAATCGACTCACCAGATGCGGGACCGGTGATCGAAGCGCGCGAGGTCTCCATGCCTCCCCCGCGGCGCCCCTCGGGTGCGCGCATGGTCACGCTGACTCTGCTCGACGGGACCAAGGTCAATCTACCCGCATCGAAGGCTGCCAAGGGTGCTCCCGTTGCGGCGAGCGAAGACGCGCTCACGGCACGCGATATGGTTGCCGCGCTGCGCGCAGTCGCTCACGGCGCCGACGCGTCGGAGATACTCGGTGAGAATGTCAACTGGCAGGGAATGTTCGCGACGTTGCTCTCGCTTCTGTTGAAGAAGCACTTGATCGCCGATTGGGAGTTCGTCGAGGAATTCAAAAAGCTTTAGGCTTGTCGCGCTCGGCAGATCCGTGGCCGGCGACCGTGGGCGTGGCCTGGCGGGAGTTTCCGTGGGCGTGGCCGTGGCGGGAGTTTCCGTGGCCGTGACGGGGTCTGGTGGCCGGGCGTGTCGGTGACCGATGGCAGGCGCGTGCCGTGCTCGCTCGGCTCAGCTGTTGCGGCAAAGTCGCGGCCACGGGCACACCGCCGCCGCCACGGGCTTCGGAAACCCGTCACCGGCACCGTCACCGACTCGGACACGGCCACGAAGCGCTCGCGAGAAAGGCTTTCTGGACGTTAGGTGCGTGCCGAGCTTGTCGCGCTTCAGGGTCGGACAGCTAGGCTAAGGCTTTGAGCTCGGGGATTTCGCCCGGACTTGTGATACCGGCCTCGATGTCGTTGCTGTCGACCTGACCAAAGGTCTCGATGGGTGCGCCGCCATTGGATTCAGCAGCGCCGAGCGCGTTCATCAGGGTGACGTACAACTTGTTGAGCGGGACGTCGCCGCCGCGGCCGCCGCCGAAGCCGACTTGCCCGCCCTCGCACGAGCCCATGCTGTCGCCTGTGCCGAGCTCCTTGCCGGTCACATTCACCGCAGCTCCCTGCTTCAGGTAGCCGCCGGAGCTGCCGGCGATGACGATGGGCAGGTTGTTGTTGTTGTGGGCGTTGCCGTCAGCCAGCTCGGGCAGCCACATGACTGCCGAGTTGTCGAGCATGGTCTTTTCGCCTTCTGTGATGCTGTCGATGAGCGTGACCAGCTTGACGTAGCGGCTGGCATACCAGTCGTCGATTTGCTTGATCATGTCGAGCACGCCCGTGACGCATTCTCCGCCGACCGCAGCGCTGCCGTTGCGATGGGACAGGCCATGGTGGTCGTAGTCATGCACGATGCCGTCCCAATTGAAGGTCACGAAGCCCGGCCACTGCAGGATGATCGAGCGATTTGCATCGCACATCATCGTGAGCGCGATGAGCTTGATCATCATGTCGCCGCCCAGCGTGAAAGCGGTCGCAGTATCGACGAATCCGAAGCCACCTCCACGGCCGCCACCGCCTCCACCCGCCTCGGTGATGGCAGCATCGGTGATGCCGAGCGACGTCGCGGTCTCGGGATTGCACGCGGCCGAGACCATGGTGACCTCCACCTCCCTCAGCAACGATGCCCAATTGTCGATGCTCGTCTGATCGGCGCTGCTGTCGGTGAGCCGCTTCATCGTATCGAGGTCGTCTTTGACCAGGTCGAGAATGCTCTTGCCCTGAGCGACTCGGTAGTCCGCCTCGCTCACCTCACCGCCGCCCCAGCCCGGTAGACCCGTGATGCCGCTGTACACGTTCGAGACGCTGGTGGTCGGCGAATACGGTTCTTGCGGCCCGGAGTAGGAGAGGATTCCCTTGACGTTGGCGAAAGCATTGCCCACCGAAAGCACCAGCGGACTGCTGTTGCCCTGATTGATCATTTCGGCGACGACGTGATCGAGCGATCGTCCGAGGGCCCAGTGCTCCCCGACTGGATCGATCGGTGCGCTAGTGAGCTTGGACCCCATGCCCTGATCGTGGGGATCGAAGTACGTTTGGCCGTCTACCGTGACCTGCCCCTTGGGAAACATGCCGAAGCCACGCGGGACGAGCAGCTTGTCGACGAACGGGGTGAGCCCTTCCAGCGTCGTTCCCGCCAGTGCAGCGGCATCGAGCGGCCCATTTTCGACCTTCGGAAACCAGCTGTTAACGATGCAGCCGTTCTGTGTGTAGAAGATCACCAAGCGCCGAGGGTTGGAGGCCAGCGATTGCGCCTTGGCGGGCTGGAGCGAGCTCAAAAATGGTGCCGCGAGCGCCGCGCCACCCACGCCTTTGAGAAATAGTCTTCGTTTCACAGCGACGTCTCCGTTTTGATGGCTCGATAGCGGAATTGCTCACTCTGCGTGAGGTCGGTTATCAGGTTGAGGACGGTGTAGCCGCCCTGCGTGAGTTTGGTAGTGAGTTGATTGACGGTGCAGGCATCCATCGAGTTCGCCTCGCGCTGATAGGCGTACTGCACCCACTTTTCGGCGTAGCAGCGCTGGGCCTCAGGTGAGCTTGCGATGCTCTGCATCAGGTCCAATGCGCCGGTTACGTTGGCGGTTCTGAGCGAGCCGTCTGCATTGTTCCCGAGTGGCACGGTCGCAGCCGTGTCGATCTGCACCCCATTGTCCATGGTTTGTACCGCGCCGATGGCGTCGAACCCTTCCAGCGCGAAGCCGGTGGGGTTGATGTAGACGTGATGGCAGTTGGCGCAGGCGGCAGCGGCCGTTTGAGCGTCGACTCGCTCGCGATTGGTGGCCAAGCCCTCGGTGGGCAGCTCGGTCCCTTCGGCGCCGGGTGGCGGTGTGCCGATTTCTGCACACAGCACCTCTTTTTGGAGGAAGGCCCCGCGCAAGATGGGCGAGGTTCGGTTGAACGAAGCGTGAGAACCCAAGAAACCGACGCGTGTGAAGATACCGGGCCGCGCATTGCCATCGAGCGTGACGAGAGTTAGGTCCGCGCCGTACTGCGAAGCGTCCAACCCGTAGAGCGGCGCGGTGCTCGCGTTCACGAAGGCCACCGGTGAGGTCAGCAAGTCTTGGAAGGTGCCTTGCTGGTCGAACACGATGTAGTCGAAGAGACGCTCCGTTTCCTGAGCCATGACCGGGATCATGGCTGGATCGAACGCGGGGTAGAGGGAGGTATCGCGGTTGTACTCGGCCCAGCGGGTGCTCGGCCCCATGTGTGCGTAGAGCTTGTGGAAGTCGGCCACCATGCCGCGGGCCTTCGGATCCGCCAGCATTCGCTCCGCTTCGATGCGAATCTGGTCCGGAGTCGACAAGTTGCCAGCCGCCGCGGCTGCAAACAGCGCATCGTCCGGCATGCTGCCCCAAATCAGGTACGAGAGGCGCGTGGCTACTTCGTAATCGTTCAGCGCGTAGCTCGCGCCATTCGCCTCTTCTTTGGCGAACTCGCCCTTGGTCAGGAACGACGGCGAGAGCAAGAAGGCGCGGATGATGAGCTCGGCGGCCTCGTCGAACGAGCCTGTTGCCGTGATGGTGGCCCGGTTCGTCCATAGTGCTCCGAACCTGGCGCTCTCCTCGGTTGTCAACGGCCGTCGGAACGCCTTGAGCCCGAACGAATCGATGAGCTGTTGAGCGCAAGCATCGCCCGCCCCGTCCGGCGTGCATGGGATGACCTTGGCGCGTGCCGCCGGGTCCGCCATGATCTGCGTGGCCAAAACCTCGGCCGTCTTCTGGTACAGATCCCATGCCTGCTGATCGACGCTGCCGACGCGGTCGGGGGCCAAGGATGACGACGGAGGCAGGCCCGTGGAGGTGAGCGTCGTGATTCCCGTCAGGTCGCGGATGGTGTTGTCGTACTGCGTTTGAGTCAGCCTCGGCAGCTGCGTGGTGCCCGGAACGCCGGGAGTGCAGACGGCGGGGTTGCCTGGCACGGGGTTGGCCACCGGATCGGTCTCGGGCTCGATGACCTGGTCGGGTACGCCGTCCCCATCCAGATCGATGCCGTCCGCGACGCCGTCATTGTCGGAATCGACGTAGGTGCCGCCCCCCGGGGCTTCAGCCCCAACGGGCGGGGTGTTGCCTGGCCCGGGGCCCGGCTGGGGTTCCGTCCCTATCTGCCCCGTGCACCCTGCCAGCGCCCCGCAGCCAACGACGAGCGCAGCCGCCAATGGTTTTCGATTTGTCCTGATATGCATAGCAGTCACCTAGTCACCGGAATTGACGCTAACGTGCGACATCCATCGTGCTGAAATGAACCTTACGTCCCGACGACCCGAGCTCGTTCACGGTGCCCGACGCAGTCGCGTCGAACTCGAGCAGTTGGTTGAATGAAGCAGTTGAGGTCGGCAGCCTGGAACCCGCCGAAGGGGGCCGGCTGCAAAGCAGCGGCCCATGCAAGCAGAGTGCGCTGATGCCCCTTATGGGTCAACTAATTACACTTCTCGTTTCCTGGCTTCTTCTTGCTCGATCTTTGCCATTTCAACGCCTTTTGTGCTTCGGGCGCAAAATTGCGCGCGTGAAGCACGAATGGGTTCTAGGCGCAGTAAAAGTAACCCCCTCACACACAGGGATTAGTCTCCGAGTAGACGGCTTCTGTGCTGTCTCACCCACTCGGGCAGCTCTTTGCTTTGGGGACGATGAGAGCGTCGCTCTGCGTGTGATTGCCCGTCGACGAACAGCGCTGCCGCTGCCGCAACGCCCGCAAATACCTCGGGCGAGCACGCGCTCGGCGCCAATAGCTCGTGCAGATGTGCCGGGACGAAGCCGGTGTCGAAGCCGCCGCTCACGAACTCATCACTTTCTAGCACGCGTCGCAGAAATTCCAGATTGGTTTGGAGTCCTTCGATGCTCGTTTCGTTCAGGGCGCGGCGCATGCGTTGCAAGCACTCAGCGCGGCCCGTACCCCAGGTCATCAGCTTGGCGATCAGCGGATCGTAATAGCTGGTGACGTGATCGCCCTGCACGGCTCCCTCGTCCACTCGGATGCCCGGCCCGCTCGGCAGCACGAAGCGTTCGATCACTCCCGGACTCGGTCGAAAATCGTGCTCGGGGCTTTCAGCGTACAGGCGGCATTGGATGGCGTGCCCGCGGCGGTCGACTTGGGATTGTGTGAACGCGAGCGGTAGCCCTCTGGCAATGTCCAGCATCGTGCGAACTAGATCGATGCCGGTGGTCAACTCCGTGACGCCGTGCTCGACTTGAAGTCGGGTGTTCATCTCCAAGAAGTAGAATTCGCCGCTCGGCTCGAGCAGGTATTCGAAGGTGCCGACTGAATGGTAGCCTAGCGACAGCGCACCAGCGACGCTGGTTTCTCCCATGCGCTCGGCCAAGTCACGCGGAAGCGTGGCGCAGGGAGTCTCTTCGATGATTTTCTGCTGACGCCGCTGGATCGAACAGTCGCGCTCGAACAGGTGTAGGGCATTGCCGTGTCGATCGGCCACGACCTGCACTTCGACGTGCTTGGGTCGTTGCAGGCATTTTTCGATGTACATGCTGCCGTCGCCAAAGGCCCGTTCGGCTTCGAGAATCGCCGTTTCCCATTCGGAAGCAAGCTCGGCGCTCGAGTGGATGCGCCGCATGCCCTTGCCGCCGCCACCCGCTGACGGCTTGAGCATGATCGGATAGCCCACGTTTTCGGCGCTGGCCTTGGCTTGTTCGAGCGTGTCAGCAGGACCACCCGGTACCACGGGTACACCCGCGTCGAGCATGACTTGGCGAGCGCTGATTTTCTTACCCATCACTTCCAGGGCGTGCGGGGGAGGGCCGATGAACGTCAGGCCCGCGGAGGCACAGGCTTCGGCGAACGCTGCACTTTCTGCCAAGAAACCGTAGCCGGGATGAACCGCGTCGCAGCCTGCTCGCTTGGCGATTTGGATGATGCGCTCCTGGTCCAAATAGCTTTCGGAGGCCGGTGGCGGGCCCACGAGATAAGCCTCGTCGGCCATCCGCACATGGTGCGCCATGCAATCGGCCTCGCTGAAGATCGCGACACTCGTGATTTCTGCTTCCGCGAGCGCTCGTGCGATACGAACGGCAATTTCGCCGCGGTTGGCGATCAGAACCTTTCTCAAAGCGACGTCCTGGTCAGGCACCGACACCGTACCATGCCCGGCGCGCGTCGGGGCGCCGGCCAGCCGCGGTCCGGGAGCCGGACCCGAGTCGGCGGAGCTAGAGGTGTGCCCGGCCGAGAACTTTCGCCAAATACACGGCCGTTCGGCACAAAATCTCCGGGGATTCGGGCACCCGGCGGAGACTCTTGGTATACACGCCGCCGCTGTGAGCGGAGGGAGACCAGTCATCGGAGTCGCAGAGCTCCACCGGCGTTTGAAGACCGCGGTGTACTCCGTGTGCGGACCCGCTTGGGTCGAAGGTGAAGTGGCCGGTCTCAAGCTGGCACCGAGTGGGCACGCCTACTTCATGCTCAAAGACGAACGCGAGGACGCGGTGGTCGACTGTGTCATGTACAAGTTCTATGCCGCGCGCGCGCGACGGTTCTTGGACGAGGGCGCCCGTGTGCAGCTGTCCGGCCGAGCTACCATCTACGCGCCTCGTGGCCGCTTGCAGTTTGTGGCCGAGGCGCTCAGGCCCGCGGGGCGCGGAGCGCTGCTCGAGGCGTTGGAACGTCTCAAGCTCAAATTGCAGCGAGAGGGTCTGTTCGATCCCGCCCGCAAGCGGCCGCTGCCATCGGACCCGAGGGTCGTGGGTGTGGTCACCAGCCGTGCTGGGGCCGCCTTTCACGACATCAAGACCGTGGCGTTCCGACGTGCGCACGTGACCTTGGTGCTCGCCAACGCCATCGTGCAGGGTGACGAAGCGCCCCGTTCTCTGATTGCTGCCTTGGACCGGCTCGAGCGCTATCCAGGGGTAGACGTGATCATTGTCGGGCGCGGCGGGGGCTCGGGCGAAGACTTGATGGCCTTCAATGACGAACGGGTAGTGCGACGGGTTGCGAGCACGCGCGTTCCTGTGGTCAGCGCCGTGGGGCACGAGGTGGACGTCTCGCTCACGGATTTCGCCGCAGACGTTCGCGCTGCTACTCCCTCGCAGGCCGCAGAGCTGGTAGTACCTGATCGGCTTTCGCGCGTGCGCGTCCTCGACGACCAGGTGCGTCACCTCGCGTATGCCATGCGTGGTCAGCTGCTCAAGGCGAGCAGTGACGCCGAACGGTTGCGAGCAAAACTCGGTGATCCCCGCTTTTACTTGGCAGAGCGGCAACAAGAGCTCGATGAAATGCGGCTCGATTTGGAGCGGGCCTTCAGGCGTGGGCTGCAGTCACGGCGCGCGCGCTTCGAGCGCCTGCATCGACGCGTGCTGTTGCAGCACCCGCGTGCGGTGCTGTCACGAGCGCGGGCTACCTTGTCTCCCCTGCAGGCTCGCCTGGGCACGAGCATGCGCGCGCGCATGGCGGCAGCCGCAGCCCAGCTCGATCAGCGCGCGACGCGGCTGACGGCGCTGTCCCCATTGGCCATCTTGGGCAGGGGCTACGCCATCGTGACACGGCTCGACGACAGCATCGTGAGCGACGCCCGCGCTGTGCGACAGCAGGAGCAACTGCGGGTTAGACTGCACCGAGGGCAGCTGTTGACCGAGGTGATTGCGAACGAGGCCGAAAACCACGAGGTGGAAGCGTGAGCCGGTTCGTTCTCATTGGGCACCCGGTCGGACAGTCGTTGTCGCCGGCCATCCATCGTGCGGCGTACGCCTGCCTGGGCGTCGAGCACGACTACGACCTGGTCGATGCGCCAGATGCTCTGGCGGTTCGCAACCAGGTTCGAGCGCTCAGAGACGGAAGCATCGCTGGCGCCAATGTTACGGTACCGCACAAGCGATTGGCGTTGTCGCTTGCCGACGAGCTCGATCCTTCCGCCGAGCGCGTGGGGGCGGCCAATGTCTTGGCCAAGAGCAGCACGGGAGCGGTGGTGGCGTACAACACGGATGCGCTCGGTTTGGCGCACGTGCTTGCTGAGTTTTCTCCCGGTGTCGAGCGTGCGCTCGTGATTGGCAACGGCGGGGCCGCTCTGGCGAGCGTGGTTGCGTGTCAGAACCTCGGGGTGGGCCATGTCGCCGTCACCGCGCGCGCGTTCTCTGCTGACACGGCTCCACAGGCCTGGCCGCATGCCGAGCAGTTCCGGCGGCTCGGCGCTGAGACCGTGCCATGGTTCGGGAGCACTGACCGCGTGCCGGCGTCCATCGCCGACTGCGGCCTCTTGCTGCAGGCGACCAGCGCCGGCATGCGCGGCAAAGACGGAGGAGAAGAGCTGGCGCAGTTGGTGCCCTGGGCGCAGTTGCGCGATGACGCCCGAGCCTATGACCTCGTCTACAATCCCCCGCTCACACCTTTTTTGCGCGCGGCGAGCGAGCGCGGGTTGAAAACAAAAGGGGGCCTCAGCATGTTGGTGGCTCAGGCGCAGCTGGCGATCGAGATCTGGCTGGGACAATTGCCACCCAGTGCACCGCTGCTGCGCGCCGCCGAGAGAGCGCTCGAGGCGTTTTCATGAAAGCCCGAGAACGAAGCTACTGGCGCGGACCCCAAGACGGCCCCTGGCCATCGGTGAGCGTCATGGGTGAGCTCGAGCGCGCCGAAGTCGAATGGCTGCACACGAACGGTGCCGGCGCCTATGCCATGAGCACGGTGGCTCTGATGCATACTCGGCGCAACCATGGGCTCTTGGTCGCCGCGCTGGCTCCTCCGCTCGACCGTTACGTGGTGCTTAGTCATGCCGAGAGCACTCTGCGCGTAGGCGGTCGTTCCTATCGCTTGGCCACGCATCAGTTTCCCGACATAGCGCCGACGCCGGGTTATCGCTTCATCGAGAGCTTTGCGATGGATCCGCTGCCGCGCTGGGTCTGCCGCCTGGGCAAAGGAACGCTAGAGCGGACGCTGTGCCTGGCGCGGGGTCAAAACGCGGTGGTGCTCGCCTACACGTGGTCTTCCAAACAGCCCGCGCAGCTCACGGTGCGCCCGCTCATGCCTCTCAGACCTGCCGAAGCGCTGATGCACGAGCATGGGGGGATGATGCAGACGGTGACACTGCGGCCAGGAGAGGTCGAGGTGCAGCCGGTTGCTCATTTGCCTGCCCTGAACTTCAGTCATGGCGGCGTGTTCATGGGGTCGCCCGATTGGTGGCGGCGTTTCGAGTACCTGGAGGACCGCAAGCGCCATCATGACTTTCAGGAAGACATGTGGTCGCCGGGGACGTTCGAAATCACGCTCGAAGCGAACCAGACTCAATACATCGTGCTGAGCGTGGGACCACTGCCCACGGCTTCCCCGCCGGAGCTAGTGATGGAAGCAGCCGAGCACATCTTGAGCCAGGATCCCGGGCCTCGTCATTCGGGGTACGTACGCACGCTTGCGGTGGCAGCCGAGCAGTTCAGCGCTCGCGTCGACGACAAGCAGCTGATCATGGCCGGCTACCCCTGGCTCGACGTTTGGGCCCGCGACACCGCAATAGCGATTCCCGGCATCTATCTGTGCCGGGGGCAATTCGAAGCCGCCAAGCGCTGCGTGAGCACCTTGATTAGGTATCTGCACAGCGGCATGTTACCGCAGACGCTCGAGGTCAAACCGGGAAAGCGGCCCGGGCTGGCGCCCGATGCCACCCTGTGGTTGTTCGAAGTCGCGCGAGAGCTCGATCGCTACCTCGAACCCGGTGACCCGTATCTGGAGCGAGAACTATTCCCGGTGCTCAAGCGCGTCTTCGTGCGCGTCTGCGCGTCGCGCAAGCGTTGGCTCTGGCTGACTCAGGACGGTTTGGTCGAAAATGGCGAAGAAGGCGCGGCCCTGACCTGGATGGACGCTCGCGTGGGTAGCCGGCTGTTCACCCCTCGTCACGGGCTCGCGATAGAGCTCCAAGCGCTGTGGACACGCGGTTGCCGCACCTTGAGCGAGCTTGCTGAGCGCTTTGGAGACGAGTCCACCCGCTCCGCGGCGCTCATTGCACGCGAACGCGCCGTCAAGGCCTTCAAGGCGCGATTCTGGTGCAACGAGACTCAGTACCCTTTCGACTGTGTCAGCGCTTCGGCACAGGGGGGCGACGCTTGGGCGGACCCTGCGATCCGCCCCAACGCCGTGATCGCTCTGGCGGTCGATCCGGAGCTTTTCGAGCTCGAGCAGCGTAGAGCCATCATCGCGCGCTGTAGGCGTGAGCTGCTCACGCCGCGCGGTGTCCGTAGCTTGAGCCCCACGCACCCCGATTACGTCGGGTATTTTACCGGTGACCCGGACGAGCGCGTGAGCGCTTTTCACCAAGGTACCGTTTGGCCGTATTTGATCGGATTCTTCGTGCGCGCCACGCTGGCTACCGAGGCGCCGAGTCCCGAGACAATTGCCGAGCTCAGGCAACTGGCCGAGGGAGCGGTGCAGGATGGTATCGTCCTGGGTCAGGTGGCGCAGGTGGCGGATGCCGACCCTCCCAACCGCCCCCGCGGCTGTCCGGCTCAGGCCTTCAGCGTCGCCGAGCTGCTGCATATCCTCATGGTCGAACTGGCTCCGTACGAGACGGATGCGGCCGTGGCGACCGAGTCCGTGGGCTCCGGGGCCTTGGAGTTTTGACCCCGCGTGGTGTGGCTAGACCGGGCCAAAAACCGGTGCAAAACTGCCCACAATGGCTTCGCGCGATCTAGCGGCACTCGGCTATCGCCGCATCGTCATCCTGCTCGTGGCGTTGATCGTCGTGCCGACCGCGTTGTTGTTGACGCTGGGGACGGTGCTCTTGCTTCTCGGCCAGGGCAGTCTGTACTTGGTGATGGGGATCTTGGTGCTCGCACTGAGCGGCGCGGTAGTGACCGGCGGGATTTTGGTGTGGGTGTTCGTTCGGCGCGAGGCGAATCTCTCGCGTCTGCAGAGCGATTTCGTCTCCAAGGTGTCGCACGAGTTGAGAACGCCGCTCACGTCGATTCGCTTGTTCACCGAAACCCTGGCCCTCCGCAGGGGCGACGAAGCGGCCGCCCAGCAGTGCCTGACGGCACTCGAGCAGGAGACTGCGCGCTTGCAGGGGCTCATCGATCGCTTGTTGGATTGGGGCCGTATGGAAAGCGGGCATCGCGAATTTCACATGCGCGTCACGGACGTGCGCTCCGTCATCGAATCGGCGATTGCTGCATTCGAACCGACGACGGAGCGGCATCGGGCCGAGCTCGACGTGCGCTTGCCCCCCGCAACATTGGTGATCCGCGCCGATCGCGTCGCCATCGAAGATGCGCTGTTGAATCTGCTGTCCAATGCCGTCAAATACGGCGGAGATCCACCCAAGATTGAGCTCTCTGCAGAACGAAACGGCCGCGACGTGCACATCGTCGTCACCGACAACGGCAAGGGTATTCCGGTCGGCGAGCACAAGCGGATTTTTCAGAAGTTCTATCGGGTCGACGACCGTCTTTCTCGTGAACGCGAAGGTTCGGGGCTCGGGTTAGCCATCGTCAAACACGTGATGAAAGCCCATCGGGGACACGTGGAGCTCGACAGCAGCAGCGGCGGCGGTAGTAGCTTTCGCTTGGTGTTGCCGGCGCTGACGGAGCCGGTCGGGCGAGGTGCCGAATGAGCGCAGCAGAGGCGAGAACGGCTGCTAGCACCGAACGGCGCATTCTGATCGTCGAAGATGATCAGAGCATTGCGTTGGGCCTCAAGCTCAACTTGGAGGCCGACGGTTACCAAGTGGTGGTGGCCGCTGATGGAGATGTGGGCCTGGGTCTGGCGCAGAGTGGTGTCTTCGATCTGCTGATCTTGGACGTGATGCTGCCCAAGATGAACGGCTTCGAAGTCGTGCGCATTTTGCGCGAGGGTGGGGCCGAGGTACCCATCATCATGCTCAGCGCCCGCGGTGACGAGTCGGACAAGGTCATGGGCCTCGAGTTGGGTGCGGAGGATTACATCACGAAGCCATTCGGGCTTGCTGAGCTCTTGGCCCGTGTGAAGGCAGTGCTCAGGCGAGGCAACATCACGCGAGCGCGCGTCGAAGCCGTCGTCCACACCAAGACGCTGGAAATCGACTCGACGACGCGCCAGGTCCGACGTCAGGGCGAAATCGTCGCCCTGACAGCCACCGAGTTCGACATTCTGTGGTGTTTGGTGGAGGCTGACGGGCAGGTGCTGTCGCGGGAGCAGATTCGCTCGCGCGTTTGGGGCCCCCGTCATAGCGGGACATTGCGCACCATCGACAACTTCTTGCTGCAGCTTCGCAACAAGCTGGAGGCCGATCCGGGTTTACCCGACCATCTTTTGACGGTACGAGGCGTGGGCTATCGCTTCCAGCGCTGAGTTTTGTGCTACAAGGCGCACGAGCCCTCATTTCCGTCGACCAGCCGAACCACCGTGGACCAGAATCTCCTCCGCTCGTATTTCGCTACCGTGTATGAACTGCCCACCGACGCAGGCGTGGTACGGGCCTCGCTCGACGGCGAAATCGTGAAAGATCCGGAAGGCCTACCGCCCCTATTGCGGCAAAATTTCGCGATTTTGACGGCCTACAATCCGCGCTCCATGCTGCTACCGCGCCGAGTGAACGATGTGCGCCACCAGGTCCTGCGCGATCTGCTGATTTTAGGCTGCTATCGCGTCGAGCACTGCGTCGGTTTCGAAGAAGAACCGGAAGGCGTGTGGCGTGAGCCAGCCTGGGTCGTCCATGGAATCGACCGGGAAGAGTCCATTGATTTCGGACGCACGTTTCGGCAGAACACGATCATTTTCTGCCAGAATGCTCGCCCGGAGTTGATCGTGACGGACCCGACCTGTGACGAGATCGGCAAGACGTTCCAAGGCAATTGGCGTGTTCGGCAGTAGCATGGCCCTCAAGGCGGAAAAGCTGCACGACCACGGCCCGAGGCCAGAACGAGCACTTGCCCCCGAGCCGGAGCCCGCTAGGGTTCTTTCGTTGGAGATCGAGCGGGTCCACCTGGAGTTAAGCTGAACGGAGTTTCCGATCCATGCGCAGTCAGTTCGACGACAATGGCCAAGGCCCTGACATTTCCGAGGTCGTGGCCCAAGTGAGCGAAACGTTCAAAAAGAACATACGCCGGCTGGGTCCCATTTTGCTGGTGGTCCTGGTGGTGGCCGTTGCTGCCCTCGGCTTGTACCAGGTGGGCCCCGGTGAAGTGGGTATCGTACGAACCTGGGGTGCGGTCACCGCCCGCACGGATGCTGGGCTGCACTTCCGCATCCCTATCGTTCAGCAGGTCGATGTCGTCAACGTCGAGAACATTCGGCGCATCGAGGTAGGGGTTCGCGGCGACAAATCGCAGCGCAATGAAGCTCAAATGCTGACCGGGGACGAAAATATCGTCGAGGCTCAGATGATCGTCCAGTACCGCATCAGCGATCCAGAGAAGTACTTGTTTCGCTTGAGAAACCCAGAAGACGCGTTGCACGCTTCGGCGGAGGTGGCCCTCAGGAGCGTGGTGGGCCGCACCAGCATCGACGACGTGATCACCACGGGCCGTGGCCGTGTTCAGTCCGAAGCACGCCAGTGGCTTCAGAAGCTGATGGACATGTACCAAAGCGGCTTGAGCGTCACCGAAGTGAAGCTCCAGGCCGTGGACCCTCCCGATGAGGTGAAAGAAGCGTTTCACGACGTGGTGCGCGCCCGCGAAGAACGTGAGCAGTTGATCAACCAAGCCCGCGGCTACCAGGAAGACGTGATTCCGAAAGCCAAGGGGCAGGCTCGGGCGATCGAACGTGAAGCGGAGGCCTATCGCGAGCAGCGCGTTCTCAGAGCCAACGGCGATGCGGACAAGTTCAACGCCATGCTGGCCGAGTATTCCAAAGCGGAGCAGGTCACCCGCCGTCGCCTGTACCTCGAAACGATGGAGCGCATGCTAAGCGATATCGACAAAAAGATAGTGGTCGACCAGTCCATCGCACGCAGCGCGTTGCCGCTTTTGCCTCTGACGGGTCAAGCGCTCGGCCAACCCAAGGGAGGGCAGTGAGCATGGGACGCATTGGATTTTTGATTCTGGCCGTCGTGGCCATCTTCGTGGGGCTCGACTCGCTGTACGTCATCCAGGAGGGGCAACTGGCGATCGTTACGAAATTCGGCGAGTACCAATACAGTGTGCAAAGCCCCGGCATTTATCCGAAGGTGCCGTTCGCGGACCAGGTACACCGCATGGAGCGCCGCATTTTAGGGAGCGATACACCACCTGCGGAATATCTGACGAGGGACAAGAAGCGGCTCGTGGCCGATCCGGTCACTCGCTGGCGAGTCGTCGACCCGCTGGCGTTTTACAAGGCCGTGAGGGACGAATCGGGAGCCAAGGCGCGCCTGGACGACATCATCAATAGCGAGCTGCGCGGGGTATTGGCCAGTCAAGATTTCAGCGAAATCATCGGCAATGCACGCGATCCCTTGATGGA
>CBFGRJ010000046.1:0-27744 GCA_965651135.1 uncultured Myxococcales bacterium | reverse complement strand
TCGTACATTACCATTCTGCCTCCCATTCATCCCGCCATCCAATCGCTCAACAGCGAGGAGATCGCTCGCCCGTCGCCGTTCCGGCGTTATTCGCCGCAAGCGGGCAACAGCGTGGCCTCGGTCAGGGCGTTGCCGCCGCCGCAAGTGTCTTCCGGTCCGTTTGCTACGTTCGCTACGTAGAAGTCCTCGAAAGCTGCTGCATCGATGCAATCTGCTCGTAGTGTGTGGCCCCAGCTCGACATCGCCCAATGTGTGTCCAGGTGGGGGTCCGGTGTCAGGATGACTTGACGATCGAGGTTGTAACGGACGCACCGGGGATCGATGGGCAAGCTCGCGATGAGGGACTCGGCCTCGGCCACCTCGTCCGGGCAACCTTCGGGGCAGTTGTAGCTGATCACGACCGCGCCGTGCTCGAGGCTGTGCACCCAGTAGCCGCGCGGAACCGGAAAGTCATAGGTTTGGTAGGCGGCCCACACGGCGTAGTGCTGGCCTGACGAAGGCGGGTTGGTCGAGTAGTCGATGCGGGAGCATTCGGTGACGTGAATGGGGGCGTCCAGTTCGTGGCTCGCGACCTCCACCGAACAGCCCTGGTCGGCACCCGCAGATCCACCACTCGGAGACTCCCCACTCGCAGACGCCGCGGTGCTGGTGGCGCCTCCCGCGCTCGTCGTACTGCCGCCCGAATTGCTGTTCCCATCCGCGGTGTTGTTAGTGCCGGCGGTGGTGTCGGTGACGTCTGGAGAGGCGGAGTCGGAGCTCGAGCAGGCTGTGAGCCCCGCGACGAGCGAAACAGCAAAAGCGAAAGCCGAAGCGCGGCGTGCGAGCAGATCTGAAGTTTGCACGGCGCGCAGTATTCCTCAATCCGTCACGCGATGCGACCGGAGCGGAGCCAGCGCCATCTTCCGGCGAAGGGGCGACCTTTGCGCATGAATGACCTCGTTCCATCGTGTTCTGGCTTTCGGCTGATGCCGGTACGGAACTTGCTGCATCCACGCTGTGTCGCGGGCCACGCGCAGGCGTTCTTCGGTGACGCGAGGGGTGTGGCCCAACACGCGTTCGGAGTATTCGGCGAAGCTGGCGAGCCCGAGCAATCGGTTTGCCTGCGTTCGATAGGCCACGATCAGCCAGTGGGCCTCGTGCCGGTCGAGCTTGGCTCGCGTGAGGGCGACGTTCAGCAGTTCTTCGTGAGCGCGCTGGGCTTGGAGAACGTTCGAGATTTCATGAGCTTGTGCCATAGTGATGCCTCCTGCATTGGATGAGCTCACGCTAACATGGGGATTTTCGAGGCTCTGATTGGCTGCTGATTGCTCTCATGAGCAAGTTGTCGGCGCTCGAGGCATTTTCTTTGCGACTGCGCCGAAGGGAGGCGCTAGCGAAGCAGCAATCGGCATATCTGGATGTGATGAGTCTTTCGTGAGCGACCCTGCATCGGAAAGCCGTCAACAAAAATCGCAGCTGGCACGATCTTAGCCGAGCCTGCGCCTTGCGTGGCGCGCGGAGCTTCACCCCCCACGGGGGCGCACTGCTTGCGCACTGCAGGCGTGCGAGGGGCTCGGGCAGCACCAGGGGCTGGGGCGAATGTCCGCAAAATCAGCAACACTGATCCACCTTCACGCATCGATACCCCCATCTCGGAGTTCGCGTTCGCGTTCGGGCCCCGGACAATCACGCTTGGTGCGGGCGTCGGAGCGCGAACTTCTGCCCCCTCTGGGCGATTGCTTTCCTCGGAAATTGCTCCAAGATGCGCCCCGAAGCCCACCACTCAAAGGAGCACAGCATGGCCCTCCTCCCCGACCTCACCGAGTATCAAGCGCTGGTCGATCATCAAAAGCGCATGGCGGACACCCACCAGAGAGACCTGTTCGCACAGGATCCAGAGCGCGGGCGCACCTTCGCGTTGGAGGCCGTTGGGATCTACCTGGACTACTCCAAGAACCTATTGACCCGGCAGACCCTCGATTTGCTCGAGGCGCTGGCCAATGCGTGCGGTCTCGATCAGCGCATCGCCGCTATGTTTCGCGGTGACAAGATCAATGTGACAGAACGACGCGCGGTGCTGCACACCGCGTTGCGAGCGCCCGCCGGCGCTGTCATCGAGGTGGACGGCGTCAACGTCGTGCCTCAGGTGCACGCGGTGCTCGAGCGTATGAGCGCGTTTTGCGAGCAGGTCAGAAGCGGTCGCTGGCAAGGCTACTCGAAAAAGCCCATTCGAAATATCGTGAACATCGGCATCGGTGGCTCCGACCTGGGTCCGCTGATGGCTTACGAGGCGCTGAAGCACTACAGCCAGCGCGACCTGAGGTTTCGCTTCGTCTCGAATGTCGATCCCACCGACTTTACCGAGGCGGTCGCCGACTTGGATCCGCATGAAACCTTGTTCATCGTGTGCTCCAAAACGTTCACGACCTTAGAAACCATTGCCAACGCCAAGCTCGCCAGGGCGTGGTGTGTCGAGGCGCTGGGTTCGGAACAAGCCGTCAGTCGGCATTTCGTGGCTGTTTCTACCAATGCCGAAAAGGTGCGCGAGTTCGGCATCGACACCGAGAACATGTTCGGCTTTTGGGACTGGGTCGGCGGGCGCTATTCGTACGATTCCGCCATCGGGCTTTCACTGATGCTGGCGATCGGTCCGGAGCGCTTCTACGAAATGCTGGCGGGGTTCCGAGCGATGGATGAGCACTTTCGCACCGCCCCTCTGCGCGAGAATATGCCCGTGTTGCTGGGGCTGATCGGCATTTGGTACAACAACTTTTGGGGCGCCGAGAGTCATGCGGTGCTGCCGTACGACCAATACCTCAAGCGTTTTAGCGCGTATTTGCAGCAGCTCGATATGGAGAGCAACGGCAAACAAGTCACCATCGACGGTGAGCGTTGCAACTACCAGACCGGTCCCATCATCTGGGGAGAGCCGGGCACCAACGGCCAGCATGCCTTCTATCAGCTGATTCACCAAGGCACGAAGCTGATTCCCTGCGACTTCATCGGCTTTGCGAAAAGCCTCAATCCCGCGGGCGATCAACACGACCTATTGATGGCAAACTTCTTCGCTCAGACCGAGGCTTTGGCGTTCGGCAAGACGGAACAAGAGGTTCGCGAGGATGGAACGCCCGAGGAGCTCGTGCCGCACAAAGTGTTCAACGGCAATCGGCCCACCAATACGCTGCTGTTCGACAAGCTTACCCCAGAGGCACTGGGCAAGCTCGTAGCGCTCTACGAGCACAAAGTTTTCGTTCAAGGCGTCATCTGGAACGTCAATTCGTTCGATCAATGGGGCGTCGAGCTCGGCAAGGTGCTCGCCAAGCGCATCATCGAGGAGCTTTCTGCTCCTGATGCCCAGCTCACGCACGACAACTCCACCAATGAGCTGATTCGGCGCTACCGAGCGCTTAGAGCTTGACGCACAGCGGCTCCCGGGTCCGGCTTGGGGTCCGAGCGCGAACCCCCTGGGGACGTATCGAAGCGTGAAGGTCAATCAGTGATGCTGATTTGGGTCGAGCGCGCAGCCCCCGCCCCGGCGCAACGACTCGCGAGGCCCCGCGCTTGCTAGCCAGGGTGACCAGGGATATGGCTGGAACACCGAGGATTCATGAAACCAGGTCGGATCGCGATTCTCAGTCTCGGGCTTTCGGGGCTTGCTGTGATTCTGCTGCTCGTTGCCGTGGTGCAGCTCGACGCACTGGAGAAACGAGCGGCAACCCAGTCGCGCCAGCTCAATGCGCTGGGTGAGTCCACTGAAAAGCTGGCAGGGCAGCTACGGCGTCTGGAGGCCGGCGGCGTTGGGCGAGCCGTGGCCCAAGTCACCGAAGAATGCGAGATGGACCCCATCTTGCACCCTGAGGTGGAGAATTTCCTCAAACCACGAGACATGAAGTGGCCCCCAGAGGGAGCGTCGCTGACGGGCACCTACAAGGAGGGTTGGGACCGAGGGGACCCCAAGGGCTTCAACTGGATGCTCCATAGCGACGCCTATCTCCAATACGATATCGTGCAGTACGTCGATTTGGACGTCGCCTTGCGCAACATCTGGACCAATCCCGATGACTGGCATGGGCAGGCCGCTTGCCGGGTCGAGATCACGGACGACCACAAAACCTACACCATCTACATCCGAAAGGGCTTGTACTGGCACACGCCGAGCGGTGTGGACGTCAAGGATCCACGGTACGCCTGGCTGGACAAAAAGCACGAGCTGACGGCCGAGGATTACGTTTTCGCTTATGAGTTGATGAGGAACCCACAGGTCGAGAACAACAATCTCAGAAACTATTTCGAAGATCTCGACAGCGTCGAAGCAGTAGCGCCCCACACCTTCGTGGTGCGTTGGAAGAAAAAGACATATCAGAGTCTGGAGGCGACGCTTTCGAACGCTCGGGCCCTGCCGAAGTTCTTGTTTGCGTACACCGAAGACGGGCGGCCGATTCCGAAGGAGACGTTGGGCCTCCGCTTCAATCAGCATTGGTACAACAACAAGGGCTATGTGGGCGTCGGTCCCTACCGCATGGTCGAGTACAAACCGGGCAGTCACATCAAGCTGACTCGCAATGAGGAGTTTCCGGGGGACAAGCCTGCCATCAAAGACGTGATCTACCCCATCTACACGGACCGCACGCTGAGCGTGCTCAAGCTCAAGTCGGGCGAGCTCAACTTCGTCGAGCTCAGGCCGGGGCAATACCGCGAAGAGTACCTGGAATGGCAGAAGAAGCCCAAGGCTTCATGGCCCAAGAACAACCCGTTCCTCAACGGCCAGATCAAGTGCGAAGAGGTGACCTACCCCGGCTATCGTTACATCGCCTGGAACATGGAAAAGCCGATCTTCAAAGATCGGCGCGTACGCGCCGCGCTCAGCCATGCGTTCAACACCAAGCAGATGATCGACAAGGTCTGGATTGGGCTTGGAATACCCACGAGTGGTCCCTTTGCCCCGGGTTCGCCACGCTCCGATCCATCCATCGCTCCGCTGGCTTTCGATTTGGCTCGTTCGAGGTCCCTGCTCGCGGAGGCTGGCTGGAGCGATACCGATGGCGATGGCCTCATCGACAAGGTCATCAACGGCAAACGCACGCCGTTCGAGTTTACGTTCCTGAGCGTCGCGAATTCTCCCGAGCTGACCGCCCTGGCGAACATTTTCAAAGAAGATCTGCTCAAGGTGGGCATCAAGATGAATATCGCTGCGGTCGAGTGGAGCTTGCTGCTCAAACGCATGGACGAGAAGAACTTCGATGCCTACGCCGCGGCGTGGACGTCGCCCTGGGATTCGGACCCCTACCAGATCTTTCATTCGTCTCAAGCCGACGCACCCAAGGGTTCGAACAAGGGCGGGTTTCGCAACAAAGAGGCGGACCAGATCATGGAGACCCTGCGCGTGACCTTCGAGCCGGGGGAACGCCAGCGCTTGTTTCGCAGGCTACATCGCATTCTTCACGAAGAGCAGCCCTATACGTTCTTCTCCTTCACCAAGCGCGTGTACTGCTGGCGGAGCGAGGTCAAGAACGTCATGTTCACCAAGGATTTCCCGGTTGAAGACATGCGACCCTGGTGGGTTGCCTCCACCCAGTAGTCATGACGGACTACGTCATCCGGCGGCTGTTGATCATGATCCCGACGTTCTTCGGGATCTCGCTGATCATCTTCGTCGTGCTGAACTTGGCTCCCGGGCGGCCCGGGGCGCAGGAGCAAGGGAGCGGCCTATCCAGCTTGAGTCAGCAGGTGAGTCAGGAGTCCTACCAGATCTTTCGCGAGCAGTTTCATCTGGACAAACCCACGCTGTATAACACGCGCTTCTGGCTCACCGACGAAGACATCGAGCGCGAGGTGCGCATCGTTGCTCAAACGGTGGAGGCCACAGCCTCTGAACGCATTCGGGCTTACGAACGGCTCGAAGATTGGGGAAAGCATGCGGTGCCTCACCTGATCACGGTGATGAATCGCAGCGCGGCTCGGGGCGAGCTTCGCGTGCGGGACTTCGCGGTCTACTTCTTGTCGCTGGCTGCCCAGCGGCCGCTGGTCGAGCCTTTCGAGCCGCACCCGAGCGCCGAGCTGGCGGCGGTGAACCGTGCGATTGACAAGGAAAATGCGCTGGTACGTACGCTGCGCTACGCGGTGGACGCGCCCGAAGAGGAAAAGCAGGCGACCGTGCAGGCGTGGCGCGATTTTTACGAGCAGCGCAAGGCTCGCTACCAATACTCCGCGGCCGAAAAGCTGAAGACCTTTTTCCTGGAGACTCGCTTCGCCAACTATTGGGCGAAGCTGCTGAAGCTAGACTTCGGTGTGTCGCTGACCACCAAAGAGCCGGTGTTGACCACTCTGGCCAGCAAGCTCAAATACTCGCTGTCGCTTTCGGTGCTGTCGCTGTTGCTGGCGTACCTGCTTGCGATCCCGATGGGGATCTACTCGGCGGTGTATCAGAATACCCGATCGGATCGGGCGCTGACGGTCGGGCTGTTCATGCTCTATTCGCTGCCTTCGTTCTTCGTGGCCACGCTGCTTCTGTATGCGTTTTCCGAAGGGTCTGACGTCAAGAGCCTGCGCTGGTTTCCCACGGGGGGGTGGCAGTCTCAGGGCGCGGAGCACATGACCACGCTAGAGGCGCTCAAAGACATAGCCTGGCATTTGGTGCTGCCGTTGTTTTGCATGACCTATGGGTCGCTGGCTGCGATTAGCCGCTACATGCGCACCGGGTTACTCGAAGTGATTCGCTCCGACTACGTCAGGACGGCACGTGCCAAGGGGCTCAACGAGCGCCTCGTGATCGGCAAGCATGCGGTGAAAAATGGCCTGCTTCCCATCTTGACGCTGTTGGCCGGCTTGTTGCCGGCGGTGCTCGGCGGCTCGGTGATCATCGAATACATTTTCGGCATTCCGGGCATCGGGCTCTGGGTCGTCGAGGCGATTTATCAACGCGACTACAATGTGCTGATGGGGGTGCAGCTGCTCACCACCGTCTTGGTCTTGTTCGGGATACTGCTCACTGACCTCAGCTACGCGCTGGTCGATCCCAGGATTCGCTACCAATGACCGATGCTGCCCCCCGCCCTTTCGAGGAGGAGTCCTACCTGAGCACGGTGTGGCGACAAATCAAAAAGAGCCGCATCAACGTGTTCGGCATTTGGTGCATCGCAGCTTTGCTGGTGCTCGCGGTGTGCGCGCCACTCATTTCGCTGAATCAACCCTTTTACTGGCGCGTGGATGGAGTGGTGGCTTATCCGTTCTTCGCCAGCTTGTTCAACCGACTGCTGTTCGAAAATACCGTCGACATCTTTTTCAATCTGGCGCTGGTGCTCGCGCCCGTCTACGTGCTTGTCGCCGTCGTGGTGCGCCGGCGCGCGGGAGAGCAATTTCGAAAGGTCAAGCTTCGCCTGTATGCGTCGCTGTTCGGAGCCCACCTGTTCTTGGTGCTATGTATGGCGCCGCCGAACGTATTCGGTGTCGATAACCCCTTCTACTTCACCCAAAAGGTCGAAGACTATGCGGCGCGCGCCGAGACTTTGCGTGCCGAGGGCAAGCAGGTGACCGCGGTGTTTCCGCTCAGGCGCTACGGGTACCGCGATACCGACCCGCTTCACAGTGTCGAAGCACCAAGCGCACGGCACTGGCTGGGGACCGATTTCGAAGGTCGCGACGTGTTCGCGCGCATGCTCTACGGCACGCGGATTTCGCTCACCATTGGTGTGGTAGCCGTCATGATCTACGTGTCGATCGGCATCGTGCTCGGGGCCTTGGCGGGCTACTTCGGACGCTGGGTAGACACCTGCATTTCGCGTCTGATCGAAGTGATGATCTGCTTCCCCAGCTTCTTTCTGATTTTGACGATCGCGGCTTTGATCGAAAAGCGTTCGATTTTTCACGTGATGCTGATCATCGGCCTCACCGGGTGGACGCGCGTGGCGCGCCTGATCCGCGCAGAGGTGCTCAAGCACAAAGAGCTCGACTACGTGCAGGCGGCAAGAGCGCTCGGGCTCAGTGAGCAACGCATCATTTTTCGCCATATTTTGCCGAATGCGATTGCCCCGGTGCTGGTGAGCGCCACCTTTGGCGTGGCAGCTGCCATTTTGATCGAATCGAGCCTGGCGTTTCTGGGTGTGGGCGATCCGAGCGTGGCGAGCTGGGGCGAAACGCTGAACACCGGGCGCACCGAGCGCAAGCTGTGGTTGGTGCTCGCCCCCGGGTTTGCCATCTTCTTCGTGGTCAGTATTTTCAATCTGGTGGGTGAAGGCCTGCGCGATGCGCTGGATCCCAAGCTGAGGCGATGACACCCGAAGCGTTGCTCAGCGTGCGCGACCTCAAGGTCCAGTTTCGTACCGACGATGGCCTGGTGCGCGCGGTCGATGGAGTAAGCTTCGACGTTCTGCCCGGCAAAACTTTGGCGCTGGTCGGCGAAAGCGGCTGCGGCAAAAGCGTGACCGCCATGAGCATCCTGCGCTTGATCGAGAGTCAGGGCGGCATCATCGCGGGCGGTAGCATCGAATTCCAGGGGCGGAACCTGCTGGAGCTCGATGCCGCCTCGATGCGCCGCGTGCGCGGCAACGACATCGCCATGATCTTTCAAGAACCGATGACCAGTCTGAACCCAGTCTACACGATTGGTAATCAGATCAGTGAGGTGTTGCGCTGGCACCGCGGGCTCTCGGAGCAAGAGGCGCGTGCCGAGACGATCCGCCTGCTCGAGCTGGTCCACATGCCCGACCCGCGGCAGCGCGTCGACGAATACCCGCACCAATTGTCAGGTGGCATGCGGCAGCGAGTCATGATCGCCATGGCGCTGTCGTGCGAGCCGTTGCTGCTCATCGCGGACGAACCCACCACGGCGCTCGACGTGACGGTGCAAGCTCAGATTCTGGAGCTGATGCAAGAGCTGCAACAGCGCTTGCACATGGCGGTCTTGCTCATCACGCACGACCTGGGCGTGGTGGCCGGCAACGCGGACGACGTAGCAGTCATGTACGCAGGGCGCATCGTCGAGCACGCCTCGGTGTTCGAGCTGTTCGATGCCCCCAAGCACCCCTATACCGCCGGGCTTCTGGCTTCGCTGCCTCAGCTCGACCATCGAGCCACCCTGGTGCCGATTGCGGGCAGCGTGCCGGATGCCTCACGGCTGCCCCCCGGCTGCGCCTTTCATCCGCGCTGCCGGTTTCGCATGTCGGAGTGCAGCGAGAAAGAGCCCGAGCTGCTTCCGCTGAAGGGGCATGGCCAGCGCACCACAGCCTGCTTTTATACCCAGAAGGAGCCGGACGCCGACCTGACTCAGAGCTTGCGGATGCAAGAGGAGGAGGAGGGCCCTCGATGAGCTCGGAGCCGCTGCTCTCGGTCAGGCACTTGACCAAACACTTTCCCGTGACTCGCGGAGTGTTCGGGCGCCGCGTGGGTGCGGTGCGTGCGGTAGACGACATTTCGTTCGACCTGTGGCCGAAAGAGACATTGGGATTGGTGGGCGAATCGGGCTCGGGCAAGACCACGGCGGGCCGCGCCATTTTGCGCCTCATCGAGCCCACTTCCGGCGAAGTGCGTTTCGCCGGGCGCGACCTCGCCGCGCTCAGCGCTGCAGAGCTGCGCCAGCAGCGCAGAGAGATGCAAATCATCTTCCAAGATCCGTACAGCTCCTTGAATCCGCGCATGCGCGTGCGCGACATCATCGGCGAGGCCCTGAGGGTGCACGGCTTCGCGAAGGGCGACGCGCTGGAGGCCCAAGTGCGCGAGCTGCTCGCGAAGGTGGGTGTCCCTGGTGCCTTCTCGAGCCGCTACCCTCACGAGTTTTCGGGAGGGCAGCGACAGCGCATCGGCATTGCGCGCGCGATCGCGCTGAACCCCAAGTTCATCGTGTGCGACGAAGCGGTGTCGGCGCTGGATGTCTCGATCAGGGCTCAGGTGATCAACCTACTGATCGCACTACGCGATGAGCTATCGCTGTCGTACCTGTTCATCTCCCACGACCTGTCGGTGGTGAAGCACATTTCGAATCGCATTGCCGTGATGTACCTGGGGCAAATCGTGGAGCTCGCCGATGCCGACCAGCTCTTTCGAAATCCCGCGCATCCGTACACGCGGTCATTGCTGTCTGCGATTCCGTTACCCGACCCTCGTCATCGGCAAGCGCGCGTGGTGCTAGAAGGCGACGTCCCCACGCCCCTGAATCCGCCAAGCGGCTGCCGTTTTCACACGCGCTGCCCGGCCGCGTTCGAGCGCTGCCCGCAAGAGGAGCCTGAGCTCATCGTGCTCGGCGCCAACCACACCACCAAGTGTCACCATGCGGACGGCCTAGAAGGCAACGACGCCTGGTTCGAGGAGCTCGACCGCCGCATCACCAAGCAAGAAGAGCTGAACCGCGCGAAGGCAGCAGCTTCGAGCCAGCCGGCTCCCGCTCCCGCGCAGCAGAGCCAAGCAAGGCCGAGACGCACGGCGGCCGCTCCACACAGTCAGCCGCATTCCGAAGCAGCACGCGACAAGCCGCGTCACCTGGCACGCGCCTGCGTGTTGGCGGGACTTCTGGCGGTGGTTTTGGGGCTCTGGTTGCTCGGAGCAGCATTGGTCCTCGCGGCCTACGTGATCGCGATTCGCAAAAATCTCGAGCGCCCACTGCCCGCCGACATCGGCATCTTCGCTGCTCTGGTGCTTGCCTTGTTGGTCTCGGATGCCGTAAAGAGCCAGTCTGCCCAGACCCGAGCGCGACACGAGCTGAACGCGCTTGCCCAGCACATCGAAGCCTATCGCACCGCCGCGCAGAGCCCTCCCAATTCGCTCACCGAGCTTGGCTGGCGCCTATACGAGATCTTCCCCGACGGTAGACCGACCGATCCGTGGGGGCGACTCTATACCTACGACCCGCCTTCACCCGACCGAGACGGCCGAATCTCGAGCGAAGGTCCCTCGCCGGATCGAAAAGACGACCTCGTCGTGCGCATTCCGCCATAGCCCACGCACAGACCGCGAGGCGTCACTAGAACGACAACTGGGCCTGACTGCGCACCATCCAGTCCGTGGTGGCGGTGGCGGCATAGTTGAGCGCGGTGAGGTCGTTCTGCCACTTGAACAGGTGCTCTTTCAAATAGACATTGAACCCGAATGCGAGCTCCTGTTCGAGGTCGTCGGTGCCCCGGTGTCGCGGGTCGACGATGCCGTAGCGAATCACGGGCTGGTACTTCTTCAGAAGCAAGTAACCGAACTGGAAGTGGGCGCCGCCGTCGCCGTTGGCGCGATCGCCGAAGCCGGGTCCGTTCTGCTCGCTGGTGTGGTACACCCCGCCCGTGGCCGAGAGCCCGTACAGCTTGACCACGTAGTCTATTCCGCCTTTGAGCAGTGAGTCATCGTCGTTGTCCACGTCGAAGTGGGTTTCGACGCTGGCCGCGATCCCGAAGCGCAGGCCGCCACCCTCGAAGTCCGCTTCGCTGTAGCCGTCCACATCGCCGTGGTTGTAGCCGAGGCGCCCCACCAGAGCTGGGTGCCACATGCGCGGGACATTGGTGAAGCGGCCTGAGTTCACCCCCACGTCACCGGTTTCTGGATCGGCCGTACCGGAGCCCGAAAAGCGTGGCTTTTCGCCGGTGCCATTGAACAGGCCCAGTGCGTACTCCACGCTGGGCGAATCTTCGTAGTTGTCGTGCAGCATGAGCCCGATGTCGCGGCCTGCGTCGAAGGCGTCGTCCGTAATCGAGCGATCGATGAGCTCGAGCTTGCCGCTAGAAGTGATTTGCTGCCGCGAAAAAGGCCGCTTGTACTGGCCGGGGCGCACACAGACCATGCCGCCCAGCATGCAGTAGTCGAAGTAGGCATCTTTCAGCGAAACGAACCCTCCGGCGAAGTCCAGCTCGAGCTCGTACGAAAGGTCCTCGTCCAAGGCGTTGCCCTTCAAAATCAGCCGGGCGCGGGGAATCGAAAACGCGTCTTCGTTTGCTGCAGCTTCGGCTTCGACGTGTGTGTAGCGAAACTGAACGCGCGCTTGGACAGCCAAGCGATTGACCCCTTGCTCGATATAAAAGCCCTTTTGGTAGCCAACGCGCGGCGCTGCCTCGGCCTGCGGTGCGGTTGGAGTCTGGTTGGCGAGATCTGGCTGTGCGAGGGCGATGTTGGCGAGTTGGATCGAGAAGACCAGAACGAGCGGGCGGATGGGGATCACGAGGCCGCTCCATGCGTAGCCTGCTTACCCATAGCGCCCCTCGATGTAGTCGGCGGTTCGGTGGTCCCTCGGTGTGACGAACATTTCATCGGTTGGGCTGTGCTCGACCACCTGGCCCAGCAGCATGAACACGCACTCTTCGCTGGCGCGGCGCGCTTGCGCCATGTTGTGCGTCACGATGAGGATGGTGTACTCGCCCCGCAGCTCCCAAATCAGATCTTCGACGGCGGCCGTGGCTTTCGGATCCAGCGCCGAGCAGGGTTCATCCATCAAGAGCAGCCGTGGTTTGACCGGCAACAGGCGGGCGATGCACAGCTTTTGCTGAGCTTCCAGCGATAGGCTGCGCGCCGGCGCATTCAAGCGGTCCTTCACTTCGTCCCACAGCAGAACCTTTTCCAGCGCTGACTGGACGATGCCGTCCAATTCGTCTCGGCTCTTGCCGACCGTGGGTGGCTCGTGAAGCCGCAAACCGAATAGTATGTTGTCTCGGATCGACAAGGGTAGCGGGTTGGGTCTCTGAAAGACCATTCCAATCTGACGCCTGACCTGAACTACCTCGTTTTGGGGAGCATAAACATCCTTGCCGAACACTTCGATGCTGCCCTTGATGCGCACGTACGGCAATCGCTGAATGATGCGATTGACGGCTCGGAGCAAGGTCGACTTGCCGCACCCCGAAGGCCCGATCAATGCCGTGATGCGCCCTTCTCCGATCTCGAGACCGACATCGTACAGCGCTTGGAAATCGCCGTACCAGAGATTCAGCTGCTTGACGCGAACCGCAGGGAGCCCCGATTTGGATTGCTGCTTCTCGTTAGCCAAAGTAGCCACCTAGGTACTTGCTGGTGCGTTCGTCTTTGACTTCACCGGCGAACAAGCGCTCGGTATCGCCTATCTCGACGCACTCGCCCGTCAAAAAGAAAGCCGTGCGATTGGCCAGTCGCTGCGCCTGCTGCGTCAGGTTGGTCACCAGCACGATGGTCAGCTCTCGACGCAGCTCTTTGAGCACGTCTTCGATGCGCATGGTGGTGACCGGATCGACGGCGATGGAAAATTCGTCGAGCAGCAACAGCTTTGGATTTTGCGACAGCGCTCGCGCGATAGTCAGCCGTTGCTGCTGCCCTCCGGAAAGCAGGCTGCCCAGGGACGAGAGCCGGTCTTTGACCTCGTCCCAAAGGGCCGCCCTCCGCAAAGAGCGCTCGACGATTTGATCGATCTCGCTCTTGTTGCGCACTCCGGCCAGGCGCGGAGCCAGCGCGACGTTGTCGTAGACGCTGAGCGGTAGCCCCACTGGGAGCGGAAAGACGACTCCGATGCGCCGCCTGAGCGCGTACAGGTTGCGCCACGAACGCACGCTTTTTCCGCCAATCTCGACGTCGCCGCGAAAGCGCATGCCCGATGTGAACTCGTCCATGCGGTTCAACACGCGCAAGAACGATGTTTTTCCGCTATTGGCAGGACCGATGATGCCGAAGATCTCGTTCTTGTAAATCGACAGGTCGACGTTCGAGAGCACCGTTTTTCCGGAGTACTCGATGCTGAGATTCTTGACGCGAACCTCGACTTCGGGGGACGCATCCGGTTTCACCACTTCTTCTTCCCTCGGAGATACATCCTGAACGCGATCGATGCTGCGTTCATGGTGAGCACGATCCCGATCAATACGAGGGCCACGCCGTAGGGTAGCTGCTCGGGCACGCCCGGTACCTGCGTCGAGATGACGAACAGATGCAGCGACATGGCCATGGTCTGATCGAAGACACTTTCGGGCAAAAACGGCAGGAAGAAGGCAGCTCCCGTGAACATGATGGGCGCTGTTTCGCCCGCCGTTCGGGAGACCTCGAGAATCACACCGGTCAAAATGCCGCTGATCGAATTGGGCAGCACGACGCGGTAAATGGTTTGCCAGCGGGTTGCCCCCATGTTCCAGCAGGCTTCACGAAACGCTTGGGGCACGGCTTGCAGGGCCTCTCGCGTCGAGACGATCACCACGGGCAGCGTCATGACCGCGAGCGTGAAGCTGGCTGCAATGATGCTGGTGCCGAAACCGAAGAAGAGCACGAAGGCCCCGACGCCGAACAGTGCGTGCACGATGGACGGCACCCCCGCTAGATTGATGATAGCCAGATTGATCAGGCGGGTGAGCCAGTTGTCGGGTGCGTACTCACTCAAGTAAACGGCGGCCGCGACGCCTACCGGTACCGACGCGAGCAGAGCCACGGTCACCAGCCAGATCGTGCCGATGAAGGCAGGAAAAATACCCCCCGCGGTCATGCCATCCGTGGGTTCCGAAAACAGGAAGTCCCACGAGACTACCGGTGCGCCTTCATGGACCAACAGCCCGAGAATGATGGCTACCGGCAGAATCAGCAGCAGCGTCATGACCAACAGCACGAACTTGGCAAACAGTTGAACACGCTCATTTTTGCGATTCAGGTCCGTGGACTCGAACATCAGCGGCTCCCTTGCTTGCCGCGCACCAGCATGTCGGCGGCCAAGTTGATGCAGAAGGTCACGATGAACAGGAATATGCCGAGTGTGAACAGCGCCCGGTAATGCTCCGAGCCTACGGCGGTTTCGCCCAGCTCGGCGGCGATGGTTGCGGTCAAGGCGCGGACGGAATCGAACACGCTGGTGGGCAGGTGAATGGCGTGTCCGCTGGCCATCAGGACCGCCATGGTTTCGCCGAACCCTCTACCGACGCCCAGCAATATGGCTGCCACCAGGCCCTGGCGTGCAGCCGGCAACACCACACGCGTGATGACCTGCCAGCGCGTCGCCCCGAGCGCTTCCGCCGCCTCTCGATAGCTGTCTGGGACGGCCTTCAATGCGTCCTCGGCGATGGTGGTCATGATGGGCGCAGCCATCAACCCCAAGATCACCCCGGAGTTGAGCACGTTGAGTCCAATGGGCACGTCGAAGGCATCGATGATCACCGGATTCAAGATGACCAGACCGACGAAGCCCCAGACCACCGAGGGAATCGCGGCGAGCAGCTCGATCAAGATCTTGAGGACTTCGCGGGTGCGTCCACTGGCGAACTCCGCAATGTAGATCGCGGCACCCACCGAGAAGGGCACGGCCACCAGCATCGCCAGGCCCGTGACGCTGGCCGTGCCGGCGATCAAGGCGAGCGCGCCGTAGGTTGGGCGAATGGTGGATGTCGGTCGCCAGGCGATCGAGCCAAAAAACTCGCCGGCATCGAAACGATCGACGATGAAGCCCGCGCCCTCGCGTGCGACGAAGGCAAAAATGCCCGCGATGAACAAAATGGCCGAGATGCCGCCGACGAAAACGAGCACGGCCACCAACTTGTCGATGTACCAAGCCGTGTCTCGACGATCGTCGGCGTGCTGGCTGACTTTTGGACTATCGCTCCTGGGCATGGCGTCTGCCGGCTGGCGCCTCCGAAATCAGTCGGCCTCTTCTCCCCGCAAAATGACCATCAAGTCGCGAATCTCCGACGAGAGCCGCTTGACGATCTCGCGCAAGCGCGCGTCGAGGGTCGCGCCCGCGCTCTCGTCCGACAGGCGGGGCAGCTCCCATTCGAGCAGCACGGTCGTGTACGGCACCTCTTGAATGCGCCGACTCGCATCCGGGGTCAGGCACACGATCACGTGGTACTGCTCGAGGACTCGACGATCGGTGGTCAAGGGACTCGGGGCGAGGCCGGTCAGGTCGAGGGACAATTCTTCTGCGAGGGATTCGAGCTCCGGGGCCAGTTGATCGCCCGCTTGGAATCCTGCGCTCTCGTATTCACCACTCTTCGGGAAGGCCTTGCGCGCCAGAGCTACCGCCAACGGCCCGAGCAAGGTATCGCGCGCGTCCACGAACAGGATGCGATAGCGCTTGGGGGGCTTCGTCTCACCCGTGACGATGAACAGGGTTTCTTCGCACAGGTTGCGAGCCTGGTTGCTCACTCGCTCCAGACGGCTGAACACCATCAAGAGGGCGAAGGCGTCGATCAACGGCAAATCTGCTGCGTCGCGCGTCAGGTGGCGGAACATGTCACCGTAGCGGCGTTCGATCTCTTTGGTCAGCGGTTTCGTCGCGCGAGCCAACTCCGCGTCTTCTTCCGCAAATGCTCGTACGGCCTGGCCGAGAATGTCGACGACGCGGTCGCTGAGCTCTTTGAGGTCAGCGCGGATCCTTTCCGGCACATCCGTGATCTGCACGGACCCACGCGCAATGCTGGCGGCGTAGTCTCCGATGCGTTCGAGCGCGATATTGACCTGGAGAACCGAGGAAACGAAGCGCAGATGCCCCGCAGAAGGCAGGTGCCTGGCCACGAACGCGTGGCACAGCTTGTCGATCGCACGCACCTCGCGGTTGATGGGCAGATCGCCGAGAACGATGGAGTAGGCCTTGGCCTTGTCGTGTGCCAACAGCGCCGCGACGGCGCCGGCTACTGCTTCGCCCACCCGCCGACCGACGTCGGCGACGCGGGTACGGATCTCGGCTTTGTCGCTCGCTAGTCGTTCTTCGTAACGGCTCATGGCGCCCGCATACCCGTTTTAGCCCAAGGCTGCTACTTGCACTTGACCGGCTTTGCCGGCGCGTAGCCCTTTTCTACGATAATGCACTGGCCCTCTTCGCTCAGGATCCAATCCAGATACTCCTTGACGTGCCCTTGGGGTTCTCCAGGTGTGTACATGAACAGCGGCCGGGCGACTGGATAGCTGCGGTCGATAGCGCTCTCGATGCTGGGAGTGACGCATCGGTCGCCGCTCTTGACGCACGGCACGCGGATGTCGCCGGAGAGATAGGCCAAGCCGCTGAAGCCGATCGCGCAGGGTGTTTTCGCGACGAGATCCACGACATCTTTCGACCCGTGCATATCGCGCGAGCCGAGCTTGTATTCCCTGCGTTCACCCAGCACGGCTTCTTTGAAGTAAGCATACGTGCCGGAGTTATTTTGGCGGCTGATGCGAATGATTTCGTCGCTCTTACAACCCGGAACTCGGACGCCCAGCTGGCTCCATTTTTCTAGCGTTCCGCCCTCGCCATAGATGTCGGCAACGCGCTTCAGCGACACCTCTTTCAGCGGATTGTTCTTGTGCAAGAATACCGCGATGGAGTCGTAGCCGACGAGGTGCTCGACCGGATTGACTCCCCTGGATTTGGCCGAAGCGCGCTCCTTGTCGCTGATCTCGCGGCTCGAATTGGCGAGGTCCACGGTCTTGTTGATCAGGGCGGAAATGCCCGTCCCAGAGCCACCGCCCGAAACGGCGATGGCTATCTTCGGGTTGATCGTCTTGTAGGCTTCTGCCCATGCCTGCGCGACATTGACTAGGGTGTCCGAGCCCTTGTTCTGCAGGACGACCCGCCCTTCGCGTTTCGCTTTCTCGACGGTTTCATCCATGCCCCGGGCTTTGCTTTGGCTGGTGTTTCGAGAGCACCCGAAGCCGGTCACGAGTGCCATCGTCAAGGTCAAGCAAAGCGCTCCGGATCTCATCGTGAAACTCCTTGATTGTCGCGAGGTTTGCAACCCCAAGGCCCGGTCTCGCGCGGTCTCGCGCAACAATGCGCTCGATACGGGTGGCGCTTCGGCTGGTTGGGTCACGAGACTGCCGGGACGCTATCTGGTGAATGTGACGGTCGTGTAACAGGTTGGTGACAACGGCACTGACCTAAGGGACCGGGTTGGGGTAGGCTGACGCCCGTGGCCCGTAAGGAGAAGCGCAAGAAAAGACCCTTGGTCGTCAGTCGTCATGGAAGCTTTCGTTTTCAGACGGGAATGGTGACGGCCAGCCTGTTGAATCGGGGCTTTCCCATGAGCGATGCGCTCGGCATTGCTCGAGACGTCAGGGACAGCATAGCCGGGCGCGGCGAAATCACGTCGGAAGATCTACAGCAAATCATCGTCCGGCTAGTTCGAAAACGTCTCGGTGACGAAGCAGCTGAGCGGGTCAAGCGGCCGCAGGACAAGGGACAGCAGGAGCTGCCCTTGATCGAGACTCCCAGAGGTCACGTTCCCTTTTCCAGGGACGCGGTCCTGCGGCACCTCGACACCTCGGGCCTCGACCTGGAATCGGCGATGCAGCTGGTCAGCAAGCTCGAGGATTGGATTGCCACCAGGACACGACCCGTGCTGTCGGAAGAGTCGTTGAATCGAGAAGTGGCGCGGCTATTGCTGGAGCATCATGGCGCCGACTACGCCCGGCGCTATCGGTTGATCGACTGGGTGCGCCGTTCTGAAATGCCGGTGATCATCTTGATTGGGGGCGCTACCGGCACGGGAAAGTCGACGCTGGCCATGGAGCTCGCCTCGAGGTTGGGCGTGGTCTGGGTGACCAGCACGGACATGGTGCGAGAAACCATGCGCACGGTGTTGTCCCCCGACCTCGTCCCTGGACTACACGATCACTCGTTCCGAGGCATCGTCTTGGGTGGGCAGGTGCTCAGTGATCCACGCGAGCGCGTGCTGGCGGGTTTTCAGCAACAGGCCGGGCAAGTCGCCGTGGGCGTGCGTGCCGTCATCAAAAGGGCGATTCGCGAAAATGCTCACATCATCATCGAGGGAACCCACATCGCTCCGCCGTTCTGGCAGTACGTGCCGGCCGAGGCAAATGTGGCTGTGGCCGGCCTGATCTTGGCCGTGCCCGATGAGAAAGATCACCGTTCTCGCTTTCCGCAGCGGAGCAAACAACAGGCTGAGCGCCTGGCGGAAACCTATCTCGATGCGCTGCAATCCGTGCGCTGGATCCACGACGATTTGCTCAGAATGGCCGAAGACGCCGAAGCGGTGGTGTTGCCCAATGTCGACCGCGCTCGAACGCTGGCGAGCGCCGTGGACTTTCTCAGTCGCGAGCTACCGGTAGACGAACCCGAGCCTCCGCCTCCCCGCCCCAGTCAACGCGTGAAGGTTAGCGAGGTCCCCACCTTGTTTTTGATTTTGGACGGGCTGGGAGACGAACCGAATCCAGCGCTCGACGGCATGACGCCGCTGTCCGCGGCGCGCACACCGACGCTGAGGCGTTTGGCGGCCTCCGGCGGACAGGGCCGCGTGTCGACCGCCACCGCCTCGGGCCAGACTCCGTCGACGGACGACGGGATCATGGCGCTTCTGGGAGCCCGTGCCGACGCGGGCAAGTACGGTCGCGGGTGGTTCGAAGCCTTGGGGTTGGGGCTGCCCGTACATCCCGATGCCGTGCTCTTCCGCGGCAATCTGGCTACCGTCGACGACGACGGCGCGATTCTCGATCGCCGCGCGGGTCGCATTCGCGACGGCGTCCGCGACCTCTTGGCGGATCTGCAGAACGTGCAGTTGGAAGGCGGCATCGTCGGGCGCATTTACCCCGGGCACGAGCACCGAGTGCTGGTGATGCTGTTGGGTTCGGGACTCTCGCCACGCGTCTCGGATACCGACCCCGGCGGGCGCGCACCGGTGGAGCGGGTGCGGCCTCCGCGAGCGCTGGACGATTCGCCCGAAGCGGCGCGCACCGTGGAGGCGCTGCGCGAGTTATTGGCGATTGCCGGTGAGCGCCTCAAGCGACATCCGGTGAGCCGAAGTCGCCTCGCCAAGGGGCTGCCGCCGGTCAACGCGATCTTGACGCGCGGCGCGGCGCGTCCGCCGGCGCTGCGCCCGGAGCGCCGCTACATCGGCGCCATGGTCGCCGGGTGCAACACGGCGCTGGGTGTCGCGCGCTATGTGGGTCTCAAGACCGCGCGCTCGATCAGCATGACCGGCAATCTGGACACGGACTTGTCCGCCAAGTTCAAAGCCGCCGGGGAGCTGTTGGACGAACACGACTTGGTGGTCGTGCACATCAAGGGGACCGATGTTGCTGCCCACGATCGCAGGCCGCTCGAAAAGCGTGATTTCATCGAGCGCGTCGATACTGCCCTGGGTGAATTCTTGGCGAGTCGCAAAGACATGAGCGGGCAGCTGCGCATCGTGGTTTCCGCAGACCATGGCACGTCCTCGCTCACGGGCAACCACCTGTCCGATCCCGTACCCTTGTTGCTCGCCACCTGGCAAGCAGACGTAGAGGACGAGGAAGACTTCGACGAGGCCAGCACCGCTGACGGCGCGCTCGGCGTGCTAGAAAGCGGCGACCTGGTCGAACTATTGGGTTTGGTCCCCACGCTATCGGTAGAACCCCAACGCGAGGTCACGCCGTAGACTCAGCGGGCAGGCGCTGTTGTGTACAAGTCGGCGTAGCGTTGTGCGATCGCGGGCCAGCTATGCTTGGCCATGACGTGTTCTCGCGCGCTTTGGCCCAGGCGCTCGGCCCACTCGGGCTGCTCTTCTAGCTCGGTGATGGCCGCTCGAAGCGCGCTTGGGTCGTCCGGCGCAACCAAGAGCCCGGTCACGCGATGCTGAACCAGCTCGGGGATCGAGCCAGCGCTCGTGGTCACCAGGGGCGTCCCTACGGCCATGGCTTCGGCCATCGCGTTGCCGAAGCTCTCTTTGCGTGAGGGCAGCACCGCCATGCTCGCGCCCGCGAGCTCGCGCGCCAGAGCTTCGGGGGAGACCCAGAGGCGCCATTCGACCCATGCGCCGAGATTCAGTTCTTGCGCGAGGGCGCGCAGGCGCGCTTCTTCGTCTCCGCGCCCAATGACCAGTAGCTTGCGTGGATGGCCGCGCCCGAGAGCACGCAGCAAGACGTCGAGGCCCTTGTCGTGCGCGAGCCTGCCAAAGAACACGATGGGCCTCTCGCCCGCGGTACGTGTCCAGCGCTCTTCGAAGAAGCAAGCAGAAACCCCGTTGGGAATCACGACGAGCCGGGCGCGGTCGGCGCCCAACGCTTTGACCACCTGCTCGGCGGCATGGGCGCTGGTCGGAGCACACCAGGTGGAGTGCGCTACGGCCTTCGCCAGCACCAAGTACTTCGCGTCCGTGACCAGGAGCCCCAGGCGCTGGGCGCGCGAGGGCCCTTGCTCGCCCAACAGCGCTCGCGGATAGCTCGGGTACCGCGGCGTCGTGACCACGGTCAGCCCTCGACGCTGGGCCCAGCGCGCCGCCAAAACGACCTCTTCGCCGTTGCCATGCAAGGCGTCTAGCGGCTGCGTCAGGTGCAGCCGGCGTACGACGCTCGCCACGCTCACGGCGTTCAGCGGCCTGAGCGGAGCGGCACGCCGGCTCTTGAGATCGAAGAAAGTCGCCCACTCGAGTCGATACTCGGTCTGGGGAACCTCGAAGCGCTCCCACGGTGGGCGAGTGAAGATCACCGTCACGTCGTGCCCAGCGCGGGCCAGCGCGGTGCCCAGCTCGTGCGTCGAGCGCTGCCCGCCGCCGGAGTACGCCGACCACGGAGAGAAATTGCAGGTCAAAACCACGCGCACGCGCTCGTCCTCACAGGGGTCGGTGGGGTGGGCTCTCTCGAGAAACGCGGTGCATGAACGACAGCATGAGATCCGCGGCATGCTGCCAGGTTCCCGACGATTCCACCACTCTGCGGCCCTCCGCACCCAGCGCGCTGGCGTAGCCCGGGTCGGTGAGCAGGCGCCGCAAAGCCTGCTCCAGGGCTTCTGGTCGATCGGGTTCTACCAAAAGGCCAGTGCGCTCGTGCTCAATCGCGTCGGCAATGCCGCCGGTGCGAGCTCCCACGGCAGGCTTGCCACACGCGTTCGCTTCGCGAAACACCAAGCCGAAGCCCTCGACGCTGGGGTGCTCTTCGCGAGCCGGCATGACGAACGTATCGCAGGCGTGATAAGCCATCACTACCTCGCGATCGTCGAGTTGCCCCAGGAAAAACACGCGCTCGGCGATTCCGAGCTCCCGGCTCAGCTGCTCCAGCGCATTGCGTTCCGGGCCGCTTCCGACGACTGCGTATTGCACGTCGGGAATAGCGCGAGCGAGCGCCGGCAAGGCTTGGAGCACCGTGTCGATGCCCTTGCGCCGAACCAATCGCGCCGCGGTCAGGAGCAACGGACCCGGGCCGATGCCGTAGCTGGCGCGCCAACCGGGCAGGCGCTGAAGCTCGGTCGGGCTCAGTCTGAAGCGCTCGAGATCCGTACCGTTGAAGACCACCTGCACTTTGGCGGGATCGACACCCCGCGCGGTCAGCAGGGATGCGGTGTAGTGGCTGACAGGAAAAAAACCATCGATATCGGCCAGCACGCGCTGTCGATGTCTCACGTATGCCCTCCCCAGCAGGCTTTTTTCGGCCGGAACGCGCAAAAGCTCTTGCCCATGGGCCGCGCAGAACACTCGATCCAGAAGCGACCACCTTTTGGCGATTCCAGCGGCAGCCCCGCTGTACCATTGCGCCAAAAGGGCCGTGCGATAGCCGCCCCGTTTGCAGACCAGCGCCAAAAAAGGCAACAGCGCATAGCGCATGGTATTCGTCGTCACGAGCATTCGGTACACGGGGTACTCGAGGTCGCGATCGATCTTTTGACAGCCTGCGTGGTAGGGCGCTATCACGCCGAAGCGTTCGCATCGGCCATGCAGGCAGTCGGCCAACGCTTTCGAGTACGTTTGTATCCCGCCCACAGCCGGCGGGAAATCCTGTGTGACCAAGAGCATTCGCATCCGGCGGGCCAACGAGTGTACGGGCGCGCTTGTAACATGACGCACCGACCTCGACCAATGACTATCCCAAAAACCAGGCGGTTGCCCGTGCCGAGTGCGTGCTGGTAAAAGGCGCGTGCGGATTCATCATGCGCATTTTAATGGTCGCCACCGACGTGAAGCTCCCCGGAGATCACGGAGGTTCCACTCACGTGGGCGAGCTTTTTGCGGGCCTTTCCAAGCGAGCCGAGACGCTTTTGTTGGCGCGCGCCGACTCGCTGGGAGACGGCATCGTCCCGCTGGGTAGCGCACTCCGCTCGGGCGAAGCCCGCCGCCACTTGGATGCGGCACGGCTGCTGCCACGCGCACTCGGCATCGCGCGCGAGTTCGAGCCGGACGTGATCTACGAGCGCTGCTCTTCGTATGGGCTCGGAGCTCTGCTCAGCGTGGCGGCCCAAGCTCCACTGTTGACCATGGTGCTCGACGAAAGATACAGCTGGCTCTCGCTGCTCAGGGCCCGGTGTCTGGTCGCCACTCAGCTGGACTTGATCCCGGCGAAGGTGCGTCACAAGGGGGTGCAGGTGCATTGGGGCGCCAACACCGAGCGCTTTTCGGCCAACATCGACATGGCGCGAGCGCGCTCGGAGCTGGGCTTTCAGGCGGATGAGTTCGTGGTCGCGTATGCCGGCTCGTTCAAGAAGTGGCACGGGCTGAACTTGCTCGCTGACGTAGCGGCTCGTCCCGAGAGCTCGGCAATGCGCTTCTTGATGATCGGCGATGGCCCGTGCAGGCAGGAGCTCGAGCTCCTACTCAACCGGCGTTCGCTCTCGAGTCGCTTCTTGTTTCTGGGATCGCTGGCCTATGAACAGGTGCCGGGTCGGCTTGCGGCAGCGGATGCATGTGTCGCTCCTTTCGATCCCGAGGCGCACGCCCCATCCAAGGCCCACGGCAGCTTTGTGCTGGATCCGCTCAAGGTGTTCGAGTACCTGGCGTTGAACAAGCCTACCGTAACCATCCGTGCCAGAAACCTCACGGCCATCTTCGAAGACCGCAACCACCTTTTGTTCTACGACTCTGGTGATGCCGCGGGTCTGACGCGCGCTCTGACGTGGATCTCGCAGCATAGGCAAGAAGCAGCGGCGATGGCCGAGCGCGGTCGCGAGCTCGTGCTTCGCAAGTACACCTGGCAGGCCCACGCCGACCACTTGCTCGAGCTGTTCGAAGGGTTGTCGAAGTAGCCCCCAGCTACGGGGCCAGACGGAACATGGATTCGTCCGGCGGGAGCCCTGCCGTGTAACGGGTGGATTCGTGGGTCCAGTCGAGTGTTACGCGCACTACGGAGCGAAGCACCCGCAGGTAGCGCGCCAACTCGGCGTCATACACTGGACAAAGCGTCAACTTTTCGCAGAGCGCCAAGAACTCGCGTATCGACTCATTGATCAAGTCGATGGCCTGCGCCACGGCGCTCAACCTGTCTGTCTGGCGGTGAAACTCGTAGACCACGACCAGATTGTGCACGTCGCCCTGAGCTCGTTCTTTGTCATACGAGAGAACATCGTTCGTCCAACAGATGATCTTGCCGGCAAGTTCCATGACCCGCGCCACGTCTCTGTGAGCCCTGCATTCGGGTGAGAGGGTGATTTGCTCCAACGGTTCGATCAAGGCGAAGAACGAGGGAACCGCGCCTGCGGCTGGCCTGAAAGTGTCGTATAGTTCTTCGCTCGGGACCATGTCGGCGGCGCGATTGTTGGCCTCCCAGAGCATGGCCCCGAAGTAAGCGAAATTACCCTCGACGAAGGCGGCGTTTTGCGCCGGTGTTGCCAGTCGATCGAGACGCTGCAAGATGTCTCTCAAGCCCAGCTCGAGCGGTGTTGCCTCGACGCGGAGCGGGGCGCCGTTCAGCACCGCGTCGAGCCGTTCGAACAATCTCGCCAGCAGCGCGGGGCGCTCCCCGGTCGAGGTTTCGTCTGCGATGTCGTCCAGGGCGAAAGCCCAGGATACATAGTCGGAGGCCAAGCTCAGCTGGGGAAACGGGGCCGTCGGGTAGAAGCCTGCGACCAGAGTGGTCAAATGTGCCTTGGCTGCCTTGGCCAGGCCTTTGCGATCCATCAACTCGAATTCGCGTAGCCACGCGAGCGAGCGCGTTTCGGCGGCCTGGGTAAGAGGATTCAGGGTCAGGGGGATGGGGCATTCGATGGCTGCCGCGATAGCCGAGCGGTCGACCTCGGTACTGCTGGAATTGATGACTAGGTTCGATAATTCTATGATTTTCATGGACTTTTGCCCTTGCCCCCTCGATGACTAGAGCCGCTGCTTGCGGCGCTTCGGGCATACAGCGGCGGGAATTGTCAGATGTTAAGGGTGAAACGATGGAGAGCTCCCGCAGTGGGCCACAGCGGGGGCTCTGGTAGGCTCATTCGCAGAAATTACTCGCTGGCTGTCTTAGCTCCCGGCGGAAGTGGGCGTCCTGCAACGTTGAGGTAAGCCTAGCCCTCGCCTGGCGTTCAGCCCCTAATGGCAATCTTCGCTCCGCCCCTGCCGGCATCCGATCTCCAGAGCAAGTTGATCGCTCCAGACGTGGTCATCACGTACTTTCGGGGTCACATCACCAACGAGCTCGCGATGAAGCAATTGCCGTACTTCCGCTCGGTCCTTCAGGGTTCGAACGCCGCGACCTGGATCATGGAGTTGACCGCCATGACTGGGTTCGACCCGAGCGCGATGACTGCCGGCGCTCGCTGGTGGCACGCCTTCAAGGACGCCAAAGGTGAACAGATCTTGCTCGTGTCGACCCAATCGGCTGCGCGCATGGCCGCGGCAAGTTTGAGCTTCAGCATCGGGCTCTCGGTCAAATCGTTCACGAGCCTAGAGCCTGCGCTGGCGTACGCGGGTATTCGACCGGTACGTGGCGCTCGAAATCGGGTCAGCAGTTGACTCGGGCCGCTCGAGAAATCGTGCTAGCGCATGAGCTCGCGAACTATGGCGTACAAGTCCTTTGCCGTCATGACCTCTAGAGTCAGGGCTCCCAACGAAATGCTGTCGCCTGGTTTGACTTCGACCTCGTCGTTGGCGTCTACCAGTCGGCCATTGTGTCGAGTGGTGTTCGACGACTTCGTGTGGCGCAGTATGAGTGTGCCCTTGTTGGTATAGGAGAGGTGAGCGTGGACCTTCGAAACGAAGGGCATGCGAACCACGACATCGCAGTTGGGAGCTCGCCCCACGGTCATGCGATCGGGAAACGGATTCTGCGGATTCTTCTGGATCGGGGAGACCCGGAACTCGTCGGGATAGGGATCGCTGGCCTGGGCCGCGTGAGAGGTATGAAAACTGAATGCAGCGGGGGCATTTCGCGCTCGGCCCGTTTGGCTGGGGCGTTTGACGAGAAACATCGCGGGGCACTGCGCAATGAATCCACTAGGATCGGCAGGCTTGGCCAGTTCCTTGTAAACGTCTAACGATTCCACCTACCGGACAAATTAACACGAAACGCTGGGCGAGTCTCTCCGTCGAAGGCGCCGGTCCGGAGTGGCTCGCGCGCCGATGGGCTACCTCAGCTGGGCTGGCCCGGCCCGCGGTTGAGGTGCTTCTGAAACCTTGTGGGCCAAAAGCGCACCCTTTAGTTCCTGCGCGGGGCTTTTTCCGCTCGACTTCCATCCGTAACCAGGTCTGAGGCAAAGTGACTGATTCGCCGAGCTGTTTACCTAGAGCGTCATGACTCACCCAGTCCGGCCATTTGCCAAACGGGCGGGCGCTCAACGGTCGCGACATCCGCCCGTCATTGGCTTTCTGGTAGACCGGGTCGACGACAGCTATCAGAACCAACTGCTCGGGGCCCTGGTGGACGCGACGGGTGCCGTGGGCGCCTCCCTGGTCTGCTTCTGCGCGAGCCCACTGCACCCGGCCAGCTCCGGCCCCGAGCGTCACCACGCGTTTCACCTCGCATCGGTCGATAGTGTCGACGCACTGGTAGTATCTACACCTACACTGGTCTGCGCGCTGGGTCACGAGGAGCTCACCCGTCAGCTGGCTCGGTTCAGCGGCATTCCGGTGGTCAGCATGGGTGCCGAATGGAACGGCGTGGCCAGCATCGTTCTCGACAACGAGCAGGCCATGCAGAGTATTACCCGGCATTTGATCACCGAGCATCGCTGCCGGCGAACTGCCTTTCTGCGAGGGCCCGTCGCCAACACGGAAGCGCAGGCGCGCTATCGCGGATATGTCGCCGCTCTCAGAGAAGCGGGTATCGAGGTGGACACCTCGTTGATCGTGCAGGGAGACTTCCACCCCGAGTCCGGCGCCGAAGCGGTGCGAGTTCTGCTCGACGAACGCAAGGTCGCGTTCGACTCGATCGTCGCCAGCAACGACGATATGGCGGTTGCGGCGATTCACGCGCTTCAGGCGCGCGGCGTACGCGTGCCCGCCAACGTCAAGGTTGCCGGGTTCGATGACGATGTCACGGCCCAATACGAGTTGCCTTCGCTCACCACGATGCGCCAACAGGTTTCGGCGCTGGCGATGGAGGCCGTGAAGCTCGCCATCACCGGATTGGAGATCGACGTTTCCGAGCGGCGCCATTTGATCAGGACCGAGCTGGTCAAACGGCGTTCCTGTGGTTGCCCGCTGGAGCGGGAGCAGTTCAGCGTCGCCGCGCCCAAGAAACCCGAGCACGGTGAGCAAGAGCCGGCCCTGATCCAGAAGCGGCCGGAGCTGCTCAGCGACATGCTTGCCGCTGCGCCCGATCTGCTCGGTCACGACAGCTGTGTCAAATTGCTCGACGGCTTCTTGGCGGGCCTGATGAACAAGTCGGTTACGGCTTTCGTAGAAAGCTGGGACGACGTGCTACGCGAGGCCATCCAGCGAGGCTCCGATCTGCGGCGCTTCCAGGCGATCACCACCGTGTTGCGCAGAGGCGCCATCCCGACGCTAATCCGGTTGCCGGGAATGCTGCTGCGGGCGGAGACCATGTTGCACGAAGCTCGAGTGCTTCTGGCCAACGTCATTCATCAGCGCGCTACCCAGCGGCAGCTGCAAGAAAAGCGGGTCACGGGCAAGCTCTGCGACGTCGCTCAGGCCCTCATCGTCGCTTCGGATACCTTTCAAGTCGCAGAAACCCAAGATCGACACTTGCGTGAGCTCAGGATTCCGAGAAGCTGCCTGGCGGTCTACTATCCGCGCGCCA
>CBFGRJ010000045.1:0-27874 GCA_965651135.1 uncultured Myxococcales bacterium | reverse complement strand
ATGCGCGCTGCAGCGCGCTCGATGCGCACCACGCGCCCCTGCCGTTGGATCAAATCGCCCAGAGCCGCATCGACGAGCTTCATCGCGATGCCGAGCGCTGGCGCCCGCAACCCGGCTCCGCGAGCATTGGCGATCACGACTCGAGCATGGCCGGCGTCGGGTGCCCACAAAAGGTCGAATGCCAGCGCGCCCTCACGCCCCGTGGCCCCCAGCGTCAATCCGCCCGGTCGCAGCCATGCCGCTACAGGTCGCTCGAGCACACCCATCACTTGGGATGCTCCTCGCTCGAAGCTCCGCGCAATGGATTCCGGTCGAGCTCGGAGCTCGAGGTGCTCGAGCTGGCCCCGACGGTGTCGGAATTGCCCCACTCCTCCGGAAAGATCGAGCGGGAACTTGAGCCCGGGCAGCGTCATGGAAAGGGTCGGCACCTCGAGCGGCCCAAGCCACACCGGCTCGTAGAGCTCCATCCCCAAAGCACCACGCGCCACCGTGAGCCGGAGCGGGACGGCTAGCTCCGGCTCCGGCGCTCGCGGTGGTGATCGGCGCAGGCGCCCGGCGGGCGGGATCGTAGAGCGCGCGCGGTCGGAGGCCACGTCACGATCGTAGCAACGACGCGTTCGCGACGCGCGGGCGATCTACGGAATAGTGCGAAAAATCCGCGGGTTGCGCCTAAAACTGCGCACCCGAGCAGGTGGGATTCCGGGCGAGAGGCACTGACTCACTCGCTCTCGCCGCTCTCCGCCTTGTTCCGCATTTTCTTCAGCAGCTCGGCGAAACCACTCTTCTTAATGATGCGATTGAACTGGTTCCGGTAGTTCATCACCATGCTCGAGCCTTCAGTAACTACGTCGAAAATGCGCCACTTGCCGCCGACTTGGTGAAGCATGTAGTCGACGCTGACGGGTTGCTCGCGCGGCTTTTGTTTGTTTCTCGCCACGGTACGAACCAGGTGCCCCTTGCTGGCGCGCCCCTCGCCTTTGTAGCTCACCTCGTAGTTCAGCGTCTTTTTGATGTTTTTTTTGTACGCGTTCTGTACGAGCCGCCTGAGCACTTCGGTGAACTCGTTCTTCTCTTTGTCGGTTCGCTCGTCCCAGTGCTTGTCCAGCGATAGGCGGGCCAGCGCGTCGTAGTCGATCATCGTGCTGAAGATGGCCTCGAGTTTCTTGTCAGCCGCTGCGCCATCGCCTTGGCGCAACACGCTGATGAGCTCGTCCTGCTTTGCTTTGACGAACGCCTCGGGGCCTTGCGCGAACGCAGCAGCACCAGTGCCGAAGGTGAGCAGGAAGCATGCGATACAGAAGATGCGGCGGTTCATGGTTGGATCCGACATAGTGCAAAAAACCGAGGCTTCAAGGAGCCTGCCCCCCGTCCTACGCCGCCGCGAGCAGAAAGCTTTCCTCAGCTGGTTCTGCCTTGATTTTGCAAATATTTACGTTGACTTGGGCGAGAGTCCTGCGAATCGGCGCCCGGTTCGTCCTGGCTCTCGGCCACACCGTCGTCCCCCGGGAGCTGCTCGCCCAAATCGACCTTGAAAATAGCACCCTTACCCGGCTCGCTCTCCACACGGACGCGAAAACCGTGCTCGTCGGCGATGCGCTTGACCACTGCCAGGCCGACTCCGGTGCCCTGGCTACGGGTAGTGAAGAATGCATCGAAAATCCGTTCTTTGGCCGTTTCGTCCAACCCCACGCCGTGATCTTGCACGACCAGAACCACCTGGTTCGTTTTGGAGTCCACCAGGACTTGAACCAGGACCTCGTCATCTGCGCTGCTGGCCTGCACCGCGTTGCGGACGAGATTCCACGTGAGCTGGCGTAGCTGCGCGTTGTCCGCTCTGACCAGAACCGTGGGAGGGGTCTCGAGGCGGATCCCGACGTCCGTGGTGGCTCGGCCCGATCGACCCATGAGCTCCACGACCTCGCTGACCACCCGTGCGACGTCCACCGTGATCATGTTGGGCGGGCGGGGGCGCGACAAGTCCAGCATGTCCGTCACGAGGTCGTTCAGTCTCGCCGATTCACGCAAGACGATCTCGCACAGCTCCCGATCTTCGTCGCTCAGGTTCGGCCCTGACCGCAAGAGTTGGATCGATCCGGAAATGGAGCTCAGGGGATTGCGGATTTCATGGGCCAATCCTGCAGCCAGCCTGCCCATGGCCGCCATACGCTCTGCCTGCTCGGCGCGTTCGCGCGCCTCTTCGAGCTCACCGCCCGTGAGGCGCAGGCGCTCCGCCAAGTAGACGGCCAAGAGAGCGACCACCACCACCACCAGGGAGTTGACCAACGCGTAGTAGACGAGCTCGCTTGCCGAGACATTGTAGAGGCCACGGGGCTGGTCAGGGGGCGGAGGCAAGCCCAGAAACTGCAGGGCCAAGATCAGAATCAGGTACGCAGAGACCCCCACCCCGGCTGCCAACGAGGCGCCCCTGGCCCCGGTCAGAATTGCGCCCACCAGGCACGTCAATCCGTAAAACGAGGTCGCGCCGCTCGACACGCCACCCGTGAGGTACACGACGACGGTCCACACCAGCTGATCGAGCACGAGCTGCGCATGCGCTAGCCGCGTCCCGCCATAGCCGGCGCGCAGGAGCGCCGCGTAGAGCCCAGCCAAGCCGAAAGAAAGGCCCAGCGTGAACAGCAACAGCTGCACGGTGAACGCCGCAACGTCGAACGCCCCCCGGAGGTAGAACACCGCCACCAACGTCAAGGGAATCGTGAGCAGAATGAGGCGGATACCGGTCACCCAAGCCAAGCGCCTGGGCAACGGAGCTCCGGCGCCCACGTCGGGAATGCCGAGCTCGACCTTCATTCCCAGCGGCCTCGTCCCACTTGCCCGCGTTCAGTCCGCCTTGATGTTCCCCGCCAGAGAAAAAATCGGCAGGTACATCGCAACCAGCACTACGCCGACCATGCCGCCCACTCCGACCATCATGATCGGTTCGAGGGCGCTGGTCAGGGCAGCAACCGCGACATCGGTCTCTTCCTCGTAAAAATCGGCGATCTTGTTCAGCATCTGATCGAGCGCCCCTGTCTGTTCGCCGACGCCAATCATTTGGACGACCATTTCGGGGAAGACCTTCGCCTCCGTCAGCGGATCGGCCATGTTCTTACCCTCACTGATGGCTTGCCTCACCTTCAAGATGCCTTCCTCGATCACGACATTGCCGGCTGTACGCCCGCAGATCTCCAATGCATCGAGGATGGGAACGCCCGAGCTCAGTAGCGTGCCCAAGGTGCGTGTGAAGCGCGCCACCGCGATTTTTCTCAGCACCGGTCCCATGATGGGCAGCGAGAGCAGCAACTTGTGCACGCGGCGTTTACCTTTTTCCGAGCGGTAGTAGTAGCTGAACCCCACGGCGGAGCCGATCAGGAGCAGAACTAGAAACGGCGAGTAGGTGACGAAGGCTTGAGAGAGCCCGATCATGATGCGGGTCAACTGGGGCAAATTCTCTGCACCGCCGCCGAAGTCCTTGAACATGCTCTCGAAGGCCGGAATGACGAACGTCATGAGTACGGTCATCACACCGGCGGCGATGACCACCACGATCGAAGGATAGACCATCGCACCGCGTACTTGACGCACGAGCTTTTGGCGCTTTTCTAGGTACACGGAGAGCCGGCTGAGGATCGAATCCAAGATACCGCCCACCTCTCCCGCGTGAACCAGATTCACGAATAGCTCGTCGAACACCTTGGGGTGACGCCTGAGCGCCTCGCTGAACGAGGCTCCGCCCTCGACCGCGGCTTTGACATCCTTGAGGACGACTTGAAAATGTTTGTTCGACTGCTGCGTGGCCAAGATGTCCAGGCACTGGACCAGCGGCAACCCCGCATCGATCATGGTCGCAAACAGGCGCGTGAAGGTGACCAGATCTTTTGTCTTGACCCCCGTGCCCACCTGAAAGCCGGTGAGCTTGAGCTTCTTCTTGACGCGAACTGGGTTGAGCTGCTGCTGGCGGAGCCGCGCGTTGACGGCGGACTCGTCGTCCGCTTCCATGCTGCCCCGGCGCAACTCACCGGTCCTGGCACGCGCTTCCCACGCGAATTCGGCCATTCAGTCGTTCGCCTTTCGAGCTGTTGCCTGGTCTAAAATCCTCTGCTCCACTTTCGGTGGCCCCGAGCCAAAGGGACGCAAGCGTGCCTCGAGCACGATGGTAGCCTCACGCAACATCCTGGTTTTCCGGAGCATAGCGGCGAACCGGGCGCGGGGTCAAAAACCGAGCTCAGCACACTAAAGCCTAACCGATGCGTCACCAGGTTCTAGACCAAATCGCCCAAGAGCAGGTGATCGAAGCCGGGGCGGCCCCGGCGGCAAGTATCGGCCTTGCGGTCCATGATGTGGGCGCACGTCGGGAGCCCGGTGAGGCGCAAGGTGGGTGGCGCGTCTACACGGGAGCCGCGGGAGGCTTCCCCACCATGGCGCCCTCGCGTGGTCTGGTGGCTTGCACGCCGGAAACGGTGTTCGACCTTGCCTCGGTCAGCAAGCCGTTTCTTGCCGTGCTCTGCGCTCGTTTGATCGCCCGCGGCGCACTGAGCTGGCACACGCCACTCGGGCAGCTCCTTCCCGAGGTGCACGGCACCCCCATGCAGCCTGTAAGCCTCGACGCTTTGCTCAGCCACCGCGCTGGCCTCGTGGCGCACATCCCCCTCTTTGCGCCGCTGGAGGCGGGTCGCGCCTTGTCTCGCAGAGCCGCACTACGGCGTGCTGCGCTCAGTCTCCGTCCGGAGTGCGCGGGCAATGCCGGCCAGGCCCCGCCTTTGTATAGCGACCTCGGGTACCTTTTGGTGGCCGCCGGCTTGGAGCGCATGACCGGCGAACCTTTGGACCGCTTGTTGGAGCGCGAGGTGTGCATACCGCTCGGCTTGGCAGTACGCTCCGCGCGGCAATGGATGAAGGAGTGGGCCTCATCCCAAGCAGCCGCGTTCAAAGCGCGTGTTGCCCCTACCGAGCGTGTGACGTGGCGCGGCTCGAAACTCAGGGGGGTCGTTCACGACGACAACAGCTGGGCGCTGGCAGGGCATGGCGCCGCCGGCCATGCCGGGCTTTTCTCGAGTGTCGAACCTCTGCTCCGCTTCGGCGCGAAGCTCATCGACGCGGTCACGGGTCGCGACGCTACCTTTTTGACGGGCGCTGCGGTGCAACATTTGGTCACGCCTCGCCCAGGCGGCACTCTCGCCTGCGGCTTCGATAGCAAAGCGACGGCTCAGTCTTCGGCCGGGCCCAGCGCGGGACCGCGTACGTTCGGCCACCTTGGGTTCACCGGCACGAGCCTGTGGTGCGATCCCGATGCGGGCACGGTGACGGTGTTGCTGTCCAATCGAGTCAATCCGAGCCGGGCCAACCAACGACTGCGACAAGTCCGGCCCATCGTCCACGAGGCGCTCTTCCAGCTAGGCCGAAACCGGCCCTTGCTTGACCCAAGCTGACCGCAACGCAAGGTGGAATGCCGGAAACCAGCTACTTTCTACGACCAAAGCAGCTGGGGCAATACGGCGCAGCGGATCTCCAAGCACGCGTCATCGTTGGCGCATCCCACGAGCACGACAGCCCTTTGGCGCGACAACCCTAGAAACCGTCAGGGGAACGTGACAAATTCGCAGGTGCAAGGTCCGGTCCAAGGGCCCGACGACGGATTTCGAGCGCAGACGGCTGATGTGGAAATTATCGATCGAGGATGACCAAGGTGAAAAGACCTCGGTGAACTTGGTCCGCGACGAGTACACCATCGGGCGCGCTGAGACGAACACGATCCGTTTGACGGAACGCAACATTTCGCGGGAGCACGCGCGGCTCTTTCGCCGGGAAAATGCCTGGTATCTCGCAGATCGCAATAGCTACAACGGCGCCTACGTCAACGGTGCGCGCGTGGTGGAGCCGGTCAGAATCACGCACGGCGATCTCGTGCAATTGGGCGACTATCGACTGGAAATAGTCGACGAGGCGCTGGCCACGACTCGCACCCATCCAACCATGCGTGATGGGCTCGCCAGCACGACGGGGCGCCGCGATACTCTGGTGAACCAGCCCGATCGCTTCGTCATGGTCGTAGGGCCGGCGCCGGGCACCGAGTACCCGCTCATCAGTGGCCGGATGATCATCGGGCGCGGCGAAGAATGCGATATTTCAATCAATCATGCCTCGGTGAGCCGAGTGCATGCGGAAGTTCACGCCATCGGCGACGGCCGCTACGAGCTGATCGACAAGGGCAGCGCCAACGGTGTCCGCGTGAACGCGGTCGAGCTGCAGCGTGCCTTGATCGACGCTCGCGACAACATCGAGCTCGGGGACGTCGTCCTCAAGTACGTTCCGGCGGGCGACATCTATGTCCCTGGAGCGGACGAAAGTCAGAGGCTGGGTGCCGCGCAACTCGCGGCCGAGGCGTTCAGCTTGAGTGCCGACCCGCATATGGCCAGGCCTGGCTTGCCCTTCGCCCTGAAGGCCGGGGCAGGTCTGTTGGGAGTTGGACTGTTGGTACTCTTGGGGGTCTTGGTGATGGGCGGTACCGGCACTGCGCCACCTGCAGCCCCCAGCGCGGTCGCCGACAACGCCGCTGCTAGCGCGGTGATGGATAAAAACCTCCACGCTGATAGCGACCGCGACTTGCCGAAGACGAATCAGGCGGACTCGACGCTGCAAGAGGCCACGCGACTGTTGGCGAGCGGTGATGTATTCGGGGCCCATGCCAAGCTTTTGGAGCTACCTCCAGAAAGCAAGGAGCGCAGTTCAGAAGCCGCGTCGCGAATCGAAAATCAATGGGCCGAAGCCCTGATCGAAGCAGCCCACGCCGAAACGGATCTCGACGCGAAGCGCGGCCTGTTGGATCAGGTGGCAAAGAACACGAACGTCGACGAGCAGCGACGCGAACGCGCCATGGAGCTGGTGGAAGCTCTCGATGCACAAGCCCATCAGGCCGCCAACGACCCGACCCCGCCTGCGCTGGCTCCAAAGCCCCCCAGCCAACCCCGACCACGCAAGCAGGACATCACCAAGCCCAAAGCGCCAACCCAGAAGCCCCAGCGCAAGCCTGCATCGACGACTTCGGTCGAGAAACCTCCAACATTGGTGCGGGAAGATCCTTTTGGAGACCCCGCTTCCAGCACCACCCAGGGCGGACATTGATGCCGGTCGTTAGGGTATTGCCCGGCTCAGTGCTCACACACTGAGCGCTCGAACGCCGTGAGTAGTGACGCCCGTTCCAGCGACTCCGGCGGGCTCCAGGTTCGAGCGGAGATCACCGACACGCCCCGCCGAGCCCTGCTGAGCCGACCCGTTCTCGCGGTCATCGTATGCGTTCTCCTCGCTCTGCTGGCCGAGCTCGTGCCGAGCCTTGCGCCAGTCAGAGTGCTCTCATCGACTCCGGCGCCGCGCGCCGCCCAGGCTCCGGCGAGCCAACCTGACACTCAGGTCGGTGAAGCAGAAATCACTACCGAAACACGCCAGTTGCCGGAGATGGCGCAGCCCGAGCACATCGACAGGCCAGCTAGAGCCCGCGGCCCGATTGCGACACGCGAAGCACAGCTACCGCCGATAGACAGCGAAGAACCCCCTGTCCGATTGGAAGACGCGAGCGGGCGGGCGCTCGACGGCTTCTTCAGCGCGCTGAGCAAGACGCAAGCGAAGACCGAGGGTGCGATCACGCGAATCGCCCACTTTGGGGACTCCATTGTCGTCAGCGACTATGTGTCGGGGACGCTACGTCGCAAGTTTCAGGAAGCATTCGGGGATGCGGGGCATGGCTATGTGTTGATCGCCAATGCCTGGCCCGCGTACTTTCACAACGACGTTTACCGTTTTGCTTCAGCGGGTTGGAAGGTGAGCCGCATCGTAGGACCGGTCAATCGCGACGGTTTCTATGGGCTGGGTGGCGTTTCTTTCAAGGCCCCTCCAGGAGCTCGGGCTCGCTTCGGCACGGCCAAGAAAGGCAGCTTCGGGCGCAAAGTCTCCAAGTTTACCGTCGTCTACATGCGTGGTGAGCACGCCGGTGGGTTTCGCATCAACGTCGACGGCAAGTTCCATTCCGATGTCGATGCCCGCGCCGAGCAGGAGCAGGTGGGCTATGCCGTCGTCGAGGTGCCGGACGGCGAACACGAGCTCGAGGTCGTAACACAAGGGGGGATGACGCGGATGTTCGGCGCGGTACTCGAAAGAGCCGGCCCCGGCGTCGTGCTCGATGCTTTGGGAGTGCAAGGCGCGCGCATCCGCTTTTTGGACAAGCAAGACGACGAGCACTGGGCGGAACAACTCAAGTGGCGCAATCCGAACCTGCTAATCTATCAATTCGGCGCCAACGAAAGCGGCGACGGCTTTGCGTACCCGATGAGCGAATACTACAGCACCATGCTCGCCGTGCTCCAGCAGGGTCAGCGCGCCCTGCCCGAATCGAGCTGTTTGGTCCTCGGGGCGATGGACCGAGCCTCCAAGCAAGGCGATGCCCTGGTGAGCATGCGCGTGATCCCCATGCTGGTGAAAGAGCAACGCAAGGCTGCGGCTCGAGCCGGATGTGCATTTTTCGACACCTTCGAAGCCATGCGAGAGCAAGGCGGCATGCCCGGTTGGGTACGCCGGGGCCTCGGCCAAGCCGATCTGACGCACCCGACCGGCGTGGGCTCGGAGATCTTGGCTCGCTGGGTGTATCGAGCGCTGATGCAGGAATACAATCGGTACCTAGCCCGCCAAGACTGAGGCCGCTTTACCGCTGTTGCGAGAGCCAGTGCTCGTAAAGGGACAACATGCGCTCGCTCATGAGCGCTCCGAGCTCCTGATAGCCGCGCACGGTCAGGTGAACACCGTCTGCCCCGGCCAACTGAGGACTGTGCGCCTGCCATGCGGCGAAGCTGCCTTCGCCGCCCATCAGCTCGTGAGCGCCCCAATACAAGCAGCCCAGCGTCTGGGCGGACTGCGCTTGCACCTCGGAGATCTCGAGCACACGCGGGTGTGAGCTTCCGTCGCCGGTAGCCACGTCGGTCGGACCTATCATCAGGCAATCCACCTTTGGGTGAACCATCCTGATGCGTGCCAGGAGCTCTCGATACCGCTCCGCGTAGGTACTCACGTCGACCTTTTCGAACACCTCGTTGGTCCCGTACGCAAGCACCACCAACTCGAAAGGCCTACGCGCCAATTCGCGTTCCCACGCTGTCGCATCCCAGGCGAGCGGCGTGCGCGCTCGGGCGCCATCGATACCCAGGGTGTCCAGAACGACGCCGGGCTGGCTGCTTTCTACGCTGGCGCCGAAGAACTCCGGCATTCCGGTCGACTGACGAATCTCGAGCACGTGCTCGGGAGCCGACTCGATACTGATCGAGGCGATTTCTCCCGACGGCTTGACCTGGTTACGCAAGGTTTCTTGGTGGTCACCCAGCTTGATAGAAAAGCTCGCACCGGGCGCCAACCGATAAAATAGACTCCAGCGAGCATTGCCGCTGACTGCACCCCGACGCAGCTCGACCGTGCAGGCGGCTTTGTGCTCAGCCGCCGCGCGCATACCGCCCAAACCGAAGATGCCATCGGCGAAGGGCGCAGTGCGCGCAGGCTGCACCGGTACGCGACGCCATTTACCCAGCACGTCCACCTTGAGCTGCGTGTGGCGGGACTTTTTTAGGCCAACATGGAAAAAGCCTGGGCCACCTACGCCGAATCGGTCCTGGAGGGCGCGACGCACCACGTGCGTCCACAGGTCCGCCGCCGTATGCGAATCCCCGAGCCAAGCGATACGCACGTGCTCCTGCCGCGTTCCCTGCTCGAGCTCCCTCAGGCCCGCGAAGAAGCGTGACAGCAGCAAGCTGGATTCCAAGCTGGCCACGGAACCGCCGGAGTCGCCGCCGGTCGAGTTGGCAGGAGCCTGAACCCCGGGGGTCGAGCCTTCGGCCGAGCTTGGTTGCGCCGTCTGGGCGGGCGAGCTCATGGGCGGCGCCGGGTACGCTGGCTGCCGAGCTTTTGCCGTGCACGTGATGACCACGACGAGGCTGGTCAACGACAGAATCACACCCACCAGCCGTTCCGTAAGCAGATGAGCACGCTGCTTGGAGCGAGCGCCCACTCTTGGGCTTCGCTGAGCTCGAGCTGAATTGGACTGATTCACCTGGCCCTACGGTCGCTTGCCTCTCACGAAGTTCACCAGCTTGTCAGCGTAGTCGACGAACGGCGGGCACACAATGCCGCTCGCCTCCAGCATTCGGCTGGCATGACGTGTGTCGTAGAACACGTTGGGGTGGCTCAATTGGGCAACCGCACGGCCCCACTCCGAAAACGGGTCCTGCAGCGCCCGGTTGATCGACCCGACCACCGCTTCCCGCCTGCGCTGACCACACGCATCGAGCAACAGATTCAGCACATAGCTGGCGCTGGTCGGATGGCGATCCGCGAGGTGCAAGGTAGGGCAGGCCAAGTCCCACGCGCCAGGGTTCTCCGCCCATTCCGGAGCATCCGGGCCTTTTCGACCCAAGTAATAGGCAGCCCTCGCCACGTAGTCGACCGCTACGAGATGCAGCGGCGAGCTGCTGCGGGGCACGCGTATCACCTGGCCCTCCGGCAACGACAAGGCGGCGTCGACCAACCGATACAGGGGACTGTTTCGCTCGCACTCGCCGGTCTGGGAGTCTGCCGCCAGCAGGGTTGGACGGACGACGATTGCCGGTATTTCACGTCGCGAGCGGCGAACCATCAGCTCCATGAGCGCCAGCGCCTGAGCCACCGGGTCCGTGAAGCTCTGCCCAGCTACCAGCTCTGCTTCGAGTATGGTGCCGGTTCGATTGCCGCTCACCAATGCGCTCGAATAGATGACGCACGCCCGGAGCGCCGACGCGGCGCGCGCGAACTCGATGATTTCGCGCCCCAATGCAGCTCCCACATCGGCGTGATTCGAACTATCGACGTACACCACGCTAGGTGAGATCACGTGGTGCACTCGTCGGACCTCTGCGGCCAACGACAAATATTCTCGGCCGCTGAGGCCGAAATCGATCGCCGTCAGGTCACCGCGCAGCAGCTCCACGCGCGCTCTCTGCGAACTTTCCAGCTGTGCCAACAAGCGCTCCGCGTGGTCGAAATCGTCTACATGAACGATGGCGAAGGCCCTGGCTCGAGGCTCGAAACAGAGCACTTGTTCCAGCACGCGGCGCGCCAACAACGACGGCAACCCGTTGATCAGATAGCTGATACCTTTGGTAGGTTCACTCGCTCGAGTCATGGTTGAACGGCCGCCGTAATCGAGGCTTGCAGTAGCTTCACGGGTACTTCGACTCGCAAAAAGCCCGTTTGGTCGTGGCGTCCGACGTTCAAGGTCAAGATGCCCTCGGCCCCGGGGGGCCCTTCGGCTTCGACCAAGCCGAGCACTTCGGTTCTGATCAACGCAACCAACGACGAGTCCTCCACACGCTCGAGCGCGTCGGCGACCGGCGCCAAGTCGCCAAGAGTGGCCTCGGGCTTCTGAGAGCGTTGCATCAGCGCGGTCCCAGGGGGTGGCCCCAAGGACACGTGGAATTCGGCATCCGAGACGTGCCAGAACGAAGCCAGGCCGCTGGCCAACAGTTTTCCGAAGCGCCCCCCTGGCCCGAACGCTAGCAAGAATCCCCCGTCGAAAGGGTGCCGCGGCGGGGCCTTCACGCGAACAGGCCCCAGCCAGTCCCCGAGCGGCTCCGAGAAGACCTGGCTCGTCAAGAGCTGCGGTAGCTCGTTCAAGGCGGACGCGAGTTGGTCGGCGTTCGCCACTCGACCCTGGGCGATGATTCCGGGGGACTGTCCCAAAACCAGCCCAGCCTGCATCGAATCGCCCCGACCCGCCGCCAAATTTTGGAGAACACGCCCGACCCTCGTCCTGGTCGGTTCGTCCAGCCGCGCTCCGAACAGCTGACCCAGCTGCGCCAGGGTTTCTCGAGCGCCTTGGCTGCGTTGCTCTCCGCTGCTCATCGCCAAAACGGCCACTGCTGCAGCCGCTGGCAGCCGCTTCAACGGTTCAGCGGGACCCATCACCTGGTTCATGACCAGATCGTTGGCCGTCCCTCTGGGTTCCGGCTCGAGCTCCAGCCGGAGGGTCCAATGCTGCGCGCCCGGCGCGACGCTGAAGCGCAATTGGCGACTCGTGTCGAGTAGCTCGAGCATGGCGTCCACACCGGCCCCCAGCGCTGTCTGCACAGCAGCCGGGTCAGCGAAGTCGGGTGCGCGCCCTGCCTGCTGGGCGCGCGCCTCTCGTTCGAGCCGTGTGAGCTCTTGTCGATACTGCGCCCCGCGGGCCTGGAGCAGCTTGGAAACGGGCCCCTTGAGCTCTGCCCGCCTCGAGGTGAGCGTCAAGGCACCGGCCGGGGCTGGCTGCCCGGCGAGATTCTCGACTAGATAGCGGGCAACCTTCGGCTCGACATGCTTGTCGGTGCTGACAACTAGATGGTTGTTCAATACCGCGAGCTGCAGCGCCCGATCCGCTTCGACCGGGTCGAGCACCTGGTAGCCCGAGGCGAGAGACTTGACCTTGAAGGAAGGCGCGGCTCCCGAGGTCAACAGGGCTACCAACTCTCGACCGCTGCTGACGCGCACCGCCAGCACCAGCGCCGGCGCTCTTGGATGGCGATCGAGCAACACTCCCACCACGGTCGACGTCAGATCGAAGAAGCCAGCGCTCAGAGCGGGTAACCCCAGCGAGTTGGTCAACAATAACTCGGGGTTCGACGGGAGGGTCCGCAATGGGCCGCTCGCCATACCGTGCACCTGCGACCAGAACGCTTTGGGCTCGCCCACAGCCCAATCTGCCAACAGCCCTGGCGGCGGCTCTGGCGCTGGCTTCGGCGCTGGTACCGCAGAAGCGAGCTCGCCACCGTTGTCTCCACAGCGGCACGAGCTGACGAGCAGCAGCGAAATCACCAGTACCGCCTGGACCGCTGGTCGGCGAGAGAGCCACCCCACTGACAACGACCGAGTCGCCGGCGAACGATCAGAACGGGATATCGTCGTCGTCGCCACCACCGTAGTCCGCGTCGTTGAATCCTCCGCCTCCGGAGGGGGGCGCATCGTAGTCTCCGCCATCGTCGCCGCGAGGGGCTCCTCGGCCGCCACCGCCGGCCCCGGAGAGAATGACGTTGCTGGCGACAATCTCCGTCCGGTAGCGCTTGTTGCCGTCCCGATCCTCGTAGCTCGAAGTCCGAAGTCCCCCTTCGACGAACAGGCGAGTTCCCTTGGTCAAAAACTTACCGAGCGCTTCGGCCCGCTTGCCCCACACGACCACGCTGTGCCACTCGGTGCGTTCCTGCCGCTGGCGATTGCGGTCGAGGTAGGTCTCCGAGGTGGCGAGCCGCATCTTCAGCACGGCCTGACCGCTGTTCGTCATGCGTAGCTCTGGATCCGCGCCCAGGTTACCCAGCAACAAAACGCGGTTTAGTCCTTCTGCCATGGTCATGCACTCCTTGTTCCTGTGTTGCCCACGGTGTGGCCGCACCGCCACCCGGAGTCAAGCCAACATCGGATCTACCCTGTCCCAGCGGAAACCGGCGCGAGCGCCTGCGAAAGCGACGACACGCAGCGTCAGCTCAGCGAGCCGCCGTTGAATTCGGCCAGCATGCGCACCAAATCTTGCCGAATCCCGAGTAGCGATGCGCGCAGCTCCAGGGCGCTCTTTCGCGCCAGATCTTGAGCGGGGTCGGGCTCTTCTCCCCCCTCTCTCAGACGCTTTCTGGCACCGGCGATGGTGAACCCCTGTTGATAAAGCAGCTCTTTGACGCGCAACAGCTTGTCCACGTCTTTGCGAGAATAGATGCGCTGACCCTTGCGTGACTTCTGGGGCCTGATCGAACGAAACTCGGTCTCCCAGTAGCGCAGCACGTGAGGCTCGACCCCGACGATGTCAGAAACCTCCCCGATCCGATAGTACAGCTTGACGGCCGGCTGGCGTGAACGACTCGAAAGCGTCACGGGTTACTCCGCGCTAGGGGCGCCGTTGCCCGTGGACCCTTCGGACTCGGCGCCTGCTTCGAGCTCGTCGTTGAGCGCCTGCTTGAGGAGCTGGCTCGCTTTGAAATTCAGCACACGACGCGAAGTGATGGTGATGGGTTCTCCGGTTTGAGGGTTCCGCCCCTGGCGCTGGCGCTTGTCGCGCAAGTCGAAGTTGCCGAACCCCGAGATCTTGATCTTCTCCCCACGCCCGAGAGTCTCCTTCATGGTCTCGAAAACCAAATCGACCAAGTCTGCCGACTCTTTCTTCGAGAAACCTCCAAGCCTGGAATAGACGGCTTGAACGATGTCAGCTTTCGTCACCAGATGCGCCTCTCTTCCGTCGGCTCCCAAACGGTTGGAGCGAAGAACGCCATTCATTCGATAGTATCCAGTCACCTCGGGAAGTCCATACGTAACCGGAGGCCGAACCCAGGCCAACCAGCCGACCAGGCGCCCTCTCGGGGCCCATCGAGGCCCAGGTCCTCGTCTGGCTGGATTATGCGGCGCGCGCGACTTCGGTGGAGAGCTCGCTTGGTTCTTGCACGCCGGGCAGCAGCACCCTGTCACGGCGCGCGGCAAGCTGTTCGCGAATCACCTGAGCCGCCACCCCGGCATAGCCCAGCATGAATAGTCCAGCGAACGGCGCGGCGAACCAGTGCCCCGTCTGAATCGACACCACGACGTTCGTCGCGCTCAGCAGAGCCAGGGCCAACTCGGCTAGCGGAATCTGCGCAGCCTGTCGGTAGCGACCCGTGGCAATGCCTCGCTTCGGTGTACGCACGAACTCTCCGGCCATGCTGGTCATGCCGGCAAACACGGCTTTGGTCAGGTGTGGCGCCAGCCCTGCACCCATTGCAATGAGCAGCGGCAACTTGGCGATCGCTGACCAAACCGAGCGCCCCTGGGCGTATTCGGCCGTCGCGTAGAACAGCACGAGCGAACCAGTCGCTCCGACGCACAATGGAAGGTCGATGACCAGCATGGTGCGCACATCGGAGGCGGGCAACAGCAGCAATGCGGGCAGCAACAGGAGCGTGAGAAGCAGCATCAACGGGTACGCAAAGTGAGGCAGCATGTGGAAGCAAGCCTCGATGCGTTGTGACAGAGGCAGCTCCGCGCGGGTGATGCGCCCGAGAAGCTTGCGCGCCGTTTGTACCGTCCCTTTCGCCCAACGGTGCTGCTGAGCGCGAAATGCCGAAAGCTCTTCGGGTAATTCGGCCGGCGTGGTCACGTCGGCTCGGTAAATGAAGCGATACCCTGCCATCTGCGCCCTGTACGAAAGGTCCAGATCTTCGGTGATGGTATCGTGCTGCCAGCCGCCCGCTTTCTCGATGGCGGTCCGCCGCCAGATACCACCCGTGCCGGCAAAGTTGAAGAACAGACCCGCGGCGAAGCGAGCGCGGTTTTCTACCAGATGGTGCCCGTCCAGCATGAGCGCCTGTATCTTCGTGAGCAGCGAGGCATCCCGATTCATGTGCGCCCACCGCGCCTGGACCATGCCGATCGAGGGGTCCTCGAAATGCCCCACCAGGTCGTTGAGGAAGCCAGGTTGCGGTACGAAGTCGGCGTCGAAAATGGCGATGAGCTCACCGCTAGCTTTGCGAAGCCCAAAGTCCAGAGCTCCAGCCTTGTAGCCCGTTCGATCCGGGCGCCTGAGATAGCTTGCGTTGACACCCTGCTGGCGCAGCTCCTCGACTTTCGAGCTGGCTATGACCCGCGTTTCATCCGTGGAGTCATCCAGCACTTGAATTTCGAGTTTGTCCCGCGGGTAGTCGAGTTGCCCCGCAGCCGTGAGCAGGCGCGCCGCAACGGTGGCTTCGTTATACAGGGGCAGCTGAACCGTGACCGAAGGCAAGCGATCGTCAGCCGGGCGATGGGGCAGCGTCTGCTGGGCCATCTGCTGGGCCAAGGCACGGCGATGCTTGAAGCACAAATAGACGAGATGCGCGCGGTGCGCGCCCAACGTGCAGAGCAGAGCCAACACGATGACGTAGGGAACAACCAAGGCGATTTCCATACAACTCCGACAGCGAGTAGCATCCGCCGGAGCGCCAAATGTCACGGCAATGTAATTGATTGCACGACGATGTCGGCGCGGGGCTTACTTTGTAATTTCGTCTATTTGGCTCTCATCGACGGCCGGCGCAGCGCCGCGATTCGGGCCTCGCCGGGCGCCCCGGCCTCAGCCCTCGCCGAAGACGAAGTCGCCCCCGATACCCAGGAAGAATTGCTGGTGCAGCTCGCCGTTCGAGATGTCCCGTTCGACTTCGCCGAGCGGTGGAGCGCCGTCGAAGCGGCAGTTGCTGGTCACCTTTTCGGTGCTGAAGGTGCCCAGCGTGGCCAACGCCACCGCGCTCAGCTGAACGTTCGGGTGCACGGGGAATACGAAAGCCCCTCCGATTCGAAATGCGGGCCCCCTGAACGCGCGCGTTTCACTACAGGGACTGAACTCGGGTGCCTCGCCGGCAGCGGTGTCGACGATGTCTCGATCCCAACCGTACTCGTGGACCAAGGCGAGCCCTAGCTCACCATAACCACCGATGCGCCCGCGCGGGGTACCGGCAATCGCGCTGAACCCGAAGCTCGAGGCGTGCGCAGTGCTGGTGATTTCGAACTGCGCGTCGTTGCTGAGCCCTTGCGGAGCCGCATCCAATTCGGGCCCGGGCAACAGCGCGTAGCGCTCGAAGAACAGCTTCACCCCGAAGTTTCTCAAGAAGCGAACCCCTCCGTGCAACTCGGCGCCGCCACCGGTGCTCATGAAATCCGTAGTCGACACGTCTTCTTGCAGGCCACCCGACGGGAACAGCGCACCACCCCTGATACCCACGAAGAAACCGACCGCGCTGAGCGGGATTTCTTCGGTTCGCCAAGCCTCGTCTCTACTTTCGGGCTTGGGTCCTGAATCGGGCCCGAGCGCGGCGGAGGTCGTGCTCGCCGGCTCGGCGGACGGCACGGGTGCGTCTGGATCCACTTCCAGCGTCAATGACAGTTCTTGCCTCTCCCCTTCCCGCAGCGTCGTCGACGCCTGCGCCTGCAAGTAACCAGGTGCTTCGGCGGTCACGGTTCGTGTACCCGGATTCACGGGCCGCTCGACGCCCAACACGGCAACACTGACCGGCTCTCCATCGAGCTGGATGGTCAACCCCTCTGCCGAGCTGGGATCGACTTTGATCGTGAGCCCCGGGATCCGCGGCTCGACCTCGCTGAGCTCTTTCTCGCCATCTGCAACTGCCGCTTTGAACACATCCGGAGCTTTCGCATCGAGCTCCGTTCTGACGAGGCGCCGATAGCTTTCTGCACCTTCGACCAATTGTCCGAGCTTTACTTGAGCTCGAGCCATGTAGAGCAAATGAACGGGCGCATCGTACAGAGCCTGTGCTCGCTTCAGACGATCGAGTGCGTCATCGAACTGCCCCTGCTGGTACAGCTTGATGCCCTCTGTCGCCAGTTTGCGCGCGGTTGCTTTGTCGGCCGCTGACTGCCCCAGAGCCACTGTCGACATCGTCAACACCAGGGCGACGGCGAGCGCGCCGTAGATCCAGCCCAAACCTGCCCACGCGCGTTTCATCGGGTGTTTCTCCGTAGTCCACTCATTGATGGCCTTGACGCTGTATTCGAAGCTCTCGCATGTAGGACTACCAGTGCGCGCCGGTCAAGCCAAGACGACCGCTCACGGCCGTCCAGCGCTCGCTTTTGCTGCCGAACGCCCTTTCGTTAACCGTTAAGAGTACGCGACTCGAACCCGCCGCTGCATCCGCACGCGTCGTCACGGCGATCCCGATCGATGAGGCGCCCCTTGGGTCAGTACCCCACGTCGATGCCGGGCTTCTTTTTCGTTGTCACGACCGCCTTCGGGGCGGCCACCCGTTTCGGGGGCGGCTCTACCTTTGGGGCAGGTTCAGGTTCAGGCGCCGGTTCTGGCTGCACCGGCTCGGGTGCGGCCGTGGCCGGTCGAGGCACGGCTTTCGGCTTCGTCGACGCTGCAAAAGCCTTCCTAATAGGCTGCTTGGGAGCAGGTTCGGGCTCGCTGTCAGAAGGCGCTTCGCTATCGGAAGGCGCCTCACTCGGCTCCGGAACGGCCTCGACCACCGCTGGTTGCGGCGCTGGGACGGGGCTAGCGCCTGTCGGCGGCGCTGCCGCGGCAGCCTTGTCTTCGGGCTTTTCAGCGGCGTTCGCGGTGGATTCCATGGGTTGGTCTCCCGACCACGACTTGGCCAACACCGCGGCGCCGATGCCCAGAACCACGGTGACGCCCGCCGCCACGAACAGCGGCGTCCGCGACGACTGTTTGGGCAAAAATGGGGTCGCAGTGAGCGCCGCGTCCGTGCTCGCGGCGGGATGCGGCACCGAAACGGGGTGCGCCTGACTGCTGCCGGGTTGAGACACCGGAAAGGGTGTCCCCGGACCGAAATGACCCGCCGCCGGATGCGGCGTCGCACCATGGCTTCTACCGAGCCCACCAGTGGATGAGGCAGCGGCGATGGCCCGCACGGGACCGGAAGCTTCTGGATCGACCGCGCTGCTCATGCGGCCGCGAGGAGTGAGCCCAGCCACTTGGGTCAGGGCGTCGGCCATGCTGCGCGCGTCGGCGAAGCGCTGCGCCGGATCGCGCGATAAGGCTTGACTCATCCATGCGTCGAACGCCGGCGGAAGCCCAGGCAAATACTGCGAAGGAATCGGGATGGGGGCCGTGCAAAGCTTGACCAACAGATCGCCCAAAGCTTCGCCATCGAAGGGCAGGCGCCCGACGACGCAACGGAACGTGATCACGCCCAGCGACCACAGATCGGAGCGATAGTCGACGCTGCGCAGTCCACGCGCTTGCTCTGGACTCATGTAATACGGCGTCCCCAACACCGAACCCGTGCGCGTAGCAGACGAAATGCCCACCGCCTTGTCCGTGAACTTCGCAATACCGAAGTCGACTACTTTGGCGATATCGGCAGAGTCTTCTTCGTCCCACACCAAGAAAATGTTTTCGGGTTTGAGGTCGCGGTGGACGATGCCCGCCGGGTGAGCCTTGGACAGCGCGCGCGCGACATGATTGATGATGCCGGCCGCCTCTTGCAGCGAAATTCTACCGGTGCGCTCCAGGCGCTTGTCGAGGGGCTCGCCGGTCAAGTACTCCATCACGATGTACGGGCGACCGTCTTCGGTAACACCGTGATCGTACACCTCGACCACGTGCTTGCTGCGGAGCGCCGCAGCGGCGCGTGCCTCGTTTTCGAACCGGCTCCTGGCTTCCGCACTATCGGCGTATTCAGCCTCGATGAACTTGCAAGCCACACGAGTGCCCAGCGTGCTGTGCACGCCCTCCCAAACCGAGCCCATGCCACCCCGCCCGAGCAAGCGAGTGAGTCGGTACTTGCCCGCGATTAGCTCTCGAGGAATCTGCTCGTCACCCATCCAAGTCGCTCCGTTCCGGCAACCCTAAACCCTAGCGGCTCCCCGGCGAGTTTACCAGCAAAACGGCCTTTGAGTCGGACTTAAACGCATACACTGGCTCCTTCGGAGGGGCACCTCTCGCGCTTTGCTGCGGCCCGCAGGCGCCCAGCTCACCTTTCACACTACGTCCGTACATCAGCGAAGGATCCCGCCCGAATCGTTCGGGGGGGTGCAAATCACGCCGCAGTGTAACCCCGGACGGATTCGGCGGCACCGAAATCGCGCTGGCGCCTAAATTCTCGCCAGGGCACTTTCTCGCTAGGGCGCGTGGAGCAGGGCTGCTAGAGGCCAGCGTCATGGGCACAGCGCTGTCGCCCCCCGGCTCAGAAAACGTCCTGTATCTCATCGACCTGTCCAGCTACGTCCTCAGAGCTTACCACGCCATCGCCGAGCTACGAGGGCCAACTGGCGAACCGACACACGCTGTTCACGGTGTCGTTAACATGCTCGAGCGGCTGATCCGCGAGCGCCAACCGCGACTGCTGGCGGTGGCGATGGACTCGGGGCGAGCCACCTTTCGCCAAGAGCTGTACCCGGACTACAAAGCCAATCGCCCCAGCGCCCCTCCCGACCTGCGCCAACAACTTTCACGCTGCGAAGAGATCGTGAACGCCTATCGGATTCCGATTTTCAAGCTGCCTGGCGTAGAGGCTGACGATCTCATCGCTACCGTGGTCTCCAAGGCCAAGCACTCAGGACTCGGCGTCGTCATCGTCGGCGCCGACAAGGATCTGATGCAGCTAGTGAGCAATGACGTTGTGCTCTACGACACGATGCGCGACAAGGTATTCGGTCCAGCCGAAGTCGAGGCGCGCTTCGGGGTGAAGTTGCATCAGCTGCGCGACCTTTTGGCGCTTTGTGGCGACTCGTCCGACAACATCCCGGGCGTGCCCTCGGTGGGCCCGAAGACCGCGCGCGACTTGCTGTTGAGCTACGGAAGTCTCGAGGGCATCTACGAAAATCTAAACGACATAAAGCGGAAGAAACTCAAAGAGACCCTGGAGAGCTATCGGGCCCAGGCGGAGCTCAGCCGCCAGCTCGTGACCCTCAAGGACGATTGCAGCATCACGTGGGACGTCGCTGCGCTACGCCGCGAGGATGGCCGCGACGTGCCGCATCTCATCGAGCTTTATCGGGAACTCGGGTTCACCCGGCAACTCGCCGCGCTGGAACAGGAGCAGCGCCAAGCGCCAGCTCAGGCCGCCAAGCGCATGCCCGCGAAAATGGGAGAGACCCGCGCCACCTTGATCAAGGGCCTGCCCGAGCTCCTCGAGGTCGTCAAAGCGGCACGCGCGTCGGGTACGCTGGCCATCGAAGCGCATGCACCCACTTTGACTCATCAGCGCGCGCTGGTGGGCCTCGGCCTGTCCGGTGAGCCCGGAACCGGCGCTTATTTGCCGCTCGCGCATCGCTATTTGGGAGCTCCCGTGCAGCTGGAGCTCGCAACGGTCATGCAGACCCTGGCTCCCATCCTCGCGGACCCGACCATCGTCAAAGCGGGGCACGACCTGAAACGGACGCGCGTCTTGTTGAGAAGGACCGGCTTCGAGGAGCTGGCCGGCTTTGCTGCGGATACGGCGCTGGCGGGCTACCTCATGGATCCGGAGGCCAGTCACGCGCTGGAATCCCTCACCAAGCAAGAGCTCCAAGCAGATCTGGTGCTCTACGAAAGCTTGACCAAACGCGGCCGCGGCCAGCAACTCGATTTCGACGAGCTGGCCGTGGAAGAGGCGCTCAGGTTCGCCGCTCCTCGCGTCGACGCCATCGCCAGACTGGTACCCTTACTGCATGAACATCTCGAGGAGCTGGGCCTAACGAAACTCTATACCGAGCTCGAATTGCCCCTCACCTCGCTCTTGACGGAAATGGAGCTACTCGGCGTCTTGGTCGACGTCGAATGCCTGCGCAAGCTCGGCGAACGTTGCCAAATCGAGCTGATTCAGCTCGAGCAGGAAGCTCATCGGGTAGCGGGGCGTGAATTCAACGTCAATTCACCGCGCCAGCTCGAAACCCTGCTGTTCGACGAGCTGGGTCTCAAGCCGATGAAACGGACCAAGACGTCGCGATCCACGGACGCAGCTACCTTGGAAGCGTTGGCAGAACAGCACGCATTGCCGAAAATAGTGCTCGAGATCCGCCAGCTCTCGAAGCTGAAGGGCACCTACATCGATGCGCTACCGCATCTCGTCGATGCGAAGACTGGGCGCATCCATTGCACGTGGGGGCAAACGACCGCGGCCACCGGTCGCTTGTCGTCCACGGATCCCAATCTTCAGAATATTCCAATACGCAGCGCCCTGGGTCGCGAGATCCGCGCCGCCTTCGTGGCTCCACCCGGTTACACGCTGGTCAGCGCCGACTACTCTCAAATCGAATTGAGAATACTGGCGCACTTGTCCCAAGATCCATTGCTCTTGGAGGCGTTTCGGACGGGGCAAGACATCCACACGCGCACGGCAATGGAGATCTTCGATCTCTCCGAAAGCGAGGTGACGCGCGAACATCGCACGCGGGCGAAAGCCGTCAATTTCGGCGTCATCTACGGCCAGGGAGAGAGCGGGTTGGCCAAAGCTCTGGGAATCCCCCGCGCGGAAGCCGCCGACTTCATCGCCGCGTATTTCCGTCGCTACCAGGGGGTTCGCGAATTCATGAAGCGCACTCTCGATCGAGCCCGCGATGGCGAAGCCGTACGCAGCATTTTGGGGCGCCGCCGACTCCTGCCCGAAATTCGCAGCGGCAACCGCGCGCGCCGGCTCGCCGCCGAGCGTATCGCCATGAACATGCCGATTCAGGGCAGCGCGGCCGACGTCTTGAAGTTGGCCATGCTGTCGTTCGAACGACCCGTGACCCCAGGCACGCGCATGGTGCTCACGGTACACGACGAGCTGGTGTTCGAGGTGCCGGACGCCGAGGTCGCCGAGGCGATGCCGAAAATAAAGCTCCAAATGGAACAGGCCTACCCGCTCGACGTGCCAATGGTAGTCGACGTCGGCGCAGGTAAAGACTGGCGGTCAGCCCACTAGCTCGACGACCGTGGCCGCACGCCAGCATGTCTCCATCGCGCTCTTGGGTGCAGGCTTGACCGGCCTCAGCGCGGCTCTAGAATGCCAGAAGCAAGGCCTGGACTACCAGCTCTTCGAACGCGAGAGCGAGCCGGGCGGGCTGGCACGCACCACCACGGAAGCAGGTTATCGCTTCGACCGCACGGGGCACCTATTGCACGTGCGCGACCCCGCCCTCGAGGCCGAGGTGCTCGACTGGCTTGGCCCCGGCACGCGTAGCATTCAACGCGAGAGTCGCATCTGGTCGAACGGCGTGTACACGCACTATCCATTTCAGTCCAACACCTACGGGCTTCCGCCCCAGGTTGCCTACGAGTGCGTTCTCGACTTCGTGAAGGCCCAACGAAATCCACGTCACCCGGCGCCGCGCAATTTCGAAGAGTACTGTCGCACGCATTTCGGTGATGCTATCAGTGAGCATTTCATGATTCCCTACAATTGCCGACTATGGGGAGTCAGTCCCAGCGAAATCACCGCCGATTGGTGCCAGCGTTTCGTTCCCCTCCCCAGCCTCGAAGACGTGCTGGCTGGTGCGGTAGGTCTGGCTCCGCGCAAGCTCGGATACAATCGCGAGTTCTTATACCCGTCAGAAGGCATCGGTCGTTTGGCGCAGGTGCTACAGCGCCAGCTCACCGAGCTCTACCTGGGCACTTCGCCCACTCGCATCGATCTTTCTGGGAGGCGCCTGCTATTTGGCGATCGCAGCGTGCACTACGAGCGGCTCATCAGTAGCATTCCGCTGAGCGCTTTGCTCGGATTATGCGGCCCGTTGCCGGGCGACGTCGAACGAGCGGCGCGGCGCCTTCGCTGCACTCACCTTTACTATCTGGACCTCGCCCTCGGTCGACCGTTCAAGAAGGACTGGCATTGGATCTACGTGCCGGAAGCGAAGTATCCCTTTTACCGAGTGGGCTGCTATTCGAATTTCTCCGAACGCATGGCTCCTAGGGGCTGCGCCAACTTGTACGTCGAGCTGGCAGAGCGCTCCGTACCGAGCCTCGATGCGGTGTTGCCGAAGGTGATCGAGGGGCTCGTCGAAATGCAACTGCTCGACAGCGCAGCCGACATTCAGTTCGCGCGCCTGAGGCACTTGGAGCATGCTTACGTGATCTTCGATCACGATCACAAGTCAACGACCGCCAAGCTGCACGAATTTTTGCGCGAGCACCACGTCATCAGCACCGGGCGCTACGGCGAGTGGACCTACTCCTCCATGGAGGATGCGCTGCTCAGCGGGCGCCACGCCGTCCAGACAGCATTCGAGTAGGAACGAACGAAGCACGTGACGGCCCCCTCACCACGTCTATCCATCGTCATTCCAGTGTACAACGAGCAGGCTATCCTGCGTTCGGCGGTGATGGAGCTGACTGAACGCCTGGATGCACTGGGTTGGGACTACGAGCTGATTCTCGCCGAGAACGGCTCCAGCGACGGCACGCTGGAACTGGCTCGCCAGCTGCAAGCCGAATTCCCTCGGCTGCGCACGGTGACGCTGGGCACACCCAACTACGGATTGGCGCTCAGGCACGGCATCGAGAGCGCTCGCGGAGAATTCATCATCTGCGACGAAATAGATCTCGGCGACACGGACTTTTACCAGAAGGCCCTGTTGGAGCTCGAGCAAGAGCGAGCCGATCTCGTCGTCGGCTCGAAGCTCGGGCGCGGAGCCAGGGACGACCGCCCCTGGTTTCGGCATGCGGCGAGCGTAGCGTACAATAGGCTGCTCACCTTGCTGGTGGGCTTTGCCGGTACGGATACGCATGGTCTCAAGGCAATGCGCGCGGCGCCCATGCTCCCGATCGTTCGCGCCTGTCGAGTAGACAAGGACGTCTTCGCCAGCGAAATGGTGATCCGCGCCTATCGCGCAGTGCGTGTGATCGAGATCCCCACACAGGTGCGCGAAAAGCGCCCGCCCAGCATCAACCTCCTGCGGCGCGTACCGAACGTGGCGACCAACCTAGCCCGGCTCACCTGGGCGATTCGCACCTCGCGCTGAGCCACGGAGCCCGCTGCCAGCGTTGCACGTCGAGCCTACCAGCGCTCGATCCGCCAACCGCGCTGCCTGGCGATGCGCTTGAGCCGCAGGTCCGGATTGACGACGACCGGCGACGCCACCCGCTCCAGGAGCGGCAGGTCGGTGATACTGTCGGAATAGAAGACCGCATCCGAAAACGTCGCACCGGACCGCTCGAGCAACGCCTCGACGCGAGCGATCTTTCCTCGACCATAGCAGAGCGGCGACACGTGGCGCCCAGTCAGGCAGCCGGAATCGTCCACTTCCAACTCCGAACAAGCGTAGTGCTCGACACCCAGCTCGCGTGCCACGGGTTCGGTCGTGTAGCGGGTCGCGCTGGTCACGATCGCGACGAAATCTCCCGCATCCCGGTGAGCGCGCACCGTTTGTCTGGCCTGCTCCGAAATATGCTCCACCACATAGGCATCGAAGCAAGCCAAGCCATCGGCCAGGAGCTGGCTTTCGGAAATGCCTCGATAGCTCGTCAGTACCTTTTGGGCGATTCCCTCCGCGTCGGCGACGCCGAAGGTGTATTCGAGCACCCACAGACCGACACGCAAGGTATCGAGCAGATTGGCTTGCCCGGTTTCCCGGCGGTAGCGTGTCAGAAGCGTGGCCGTATCCTTGCGAACCAAGGTCCGGTCCATGTCGAAAAGTGCAATCCTCGGGCTAGGCATGATTTCTCCAAGGCCTGGGACAGGATAGTAGATTGCGAAAAGCAGCCAACATGGATCGTCTACCCATCGACGAGGTTCTGCCTGAAATTGCGGCAGCCTTCGCCACGTCACCGGCTGTCGTCCTCGAAGCGCCCCCCGGAGCCGGCAAAACCACCCGCGTGCCTTGGTTTTTGGCCGAACGCTTGACGCAAGCACAAGTGCTGGTGGCTCAACCTCGACGCCTGGCAGCGAAGCTCGCCGCCGAGCGCGTCGCCGAAGAACACGGAGAGCCTGTCGGCGAGACGGTGGGATACCGCGTGCGCCTGGAGCACGTGCATAGCTCGAAAACGAGGGTCACGTACATGACCGACGGCATGCTCCTGCGACAAATGGTGAGCTCGCCAGAGCTGCCCCACGTGGGTGCAGTCGTGCTCGACGAGTTCCATGAGCGCCGGCTACATAGCGATCTGTGCTTGGCGCTGCTGCAACGACTATTGTCCATGCGCTCCGACATCAAGCTGCTGGTCATGAGTGCGACGCTCGATGCCGATCGCGTGGCGGAGCATTTGAACGGCGCGCCGCGAATCACGAGCCAGGGCCGCATGTACCCAGTGCAGATCCGCCACCAACCGCGACCTGACGAACGCCCACTCGAAACGCAGGTCAAGAGCGCGGTGCGCGAGCTGCTCGCAGTGACGCCTGGCGACGTGTTGGTGTTTCTGCCCGGCGCATCGGAAATTCGAAAGGCCGAAGCCGCTCTCGCGGGCATCGCCGAACAGCAGCAACTGCAGGTCACCCCGCTGCATGGTGACCTCCCGCTGAAAGCCCAAACCATAGCGGTACGACGACAGCGCCTCCGAAAAGTGGTGCTGTCGACGAACGTGGCCGAATCGTCGGTCACCGTCGACAATATCACGGGCGTGGTGGACAGCGGCCTCGCTCGTATATTGGACCATGATTCTTGGTCGGGGATGGATCGACTGGCTGTTCGTGCGATTAGCCAGGCTTCGGCGGAGCAGCGTGCCGGGCGTGCCGGCCGCACGGCGCCTGGGGTCGTGCTGAGGCTGTACACTCGCGGCGACTTCAGCGCGCGAGCCGCCCACGAGACACCAGAAATCGAGCGGCTGGATCTGTGCGAGGCCTTGCTGCTGTTGAAAAGCATGGGCATCGACGACGCGGCCAGCCTGCCCTGGCTGACCCACCCAAAGCCAAGCGCCTTGGCAGCGGCGGAGACGCTACTCTACGAGCTGGGAGCGACCGATGCGTCGCAATCGCTGACTGACATCGGGCGTCGTCTCATCGATTTTCCGCTGCACCCGAGACTCGCCCGCTTGATCGTGGAGGGACAAGCCCTGGGCGTCGCGCGCGAGGCATGCCTGGCAGCGGCGCTCCTGAGTGAACGCGACATTCGAAGCTCCCGGCGCAACCTTGCTGGTCCAGCGCGAGCGTACCACAGCGAGTCGAGCTCGGACGTGCTCGAGCTTTGTGAGCTTTATCGAGCGGCTGAAGGTGAACGGTTCTCGGAGTACATCCTGCGCCAGCTGGAGCTGGAAGGGCAGGCGGTCCGCTGGGTCTCTCGTACCTCGAAACAGCTCGCGACACTCGCGAAGAGCGCCGCACCCGAGCCCACTTCGGAACCGGAGCGCGACGATGCGCTCTTGCTGTGCCTGCTCACGGCTTTCGTCGATCGCCTGGCGCAGCGCACGCTCACGGGCCGCGAGCTTTTACTGGCCAACGGCAAGCTGGCAGAGCTCTCCGATGAGAGCGTGGTGCATCGAGCGCCGCTGTTGGTTGCGCTGGCTGCGACCGAGCGCGCCAGCGGGGCTCGCCGCGGCAAGCTCTTGGTGCGCTTGGCCAGCGAGGTTCGCGAAGAGTGGCTGTTCGACCGCTACTTCGAACGTTTGGAAGAGGGCGAGGAATATCGCTATAACCCCAAGAGCGAACGGGTCGAACGCGTGAGCACGATCCGCTTCGGTCGAATCGTGCTCGACGAAACGCGTAGCGCGGCCCGTCCTGGTCCCGCTGCGGCAGCCGTTCTGCTGCGAGCCGCCCTCGCCAAAGGGCTGACCTATTTCGACCCATCGGACGAGCTCACCCACACCGTTGCCAGAGTGGGCGTGCTCTCGAAGTATTGTCCCGAAGCCGTCCCCGAGCTTGGGGAGCTACCTTCTGCCGAGCAGATCTTGGCCCGGGCCTGCGAAACGGCCAGCTCGCTTGCCGAGCTCCGAGAGCGCGGTTTGGTCGCAGACTTGTACGCAGCGCTTCCTCCGGAAGTCTTGGCGCTGCTCGAGCGCGAGGCCCCCCTGTACGTGACCCTGCCCAGTGGACGGCGCCTCCCGGTGCGCTATCCCGCCGGGCAAGAACCCTACATCGAGTCGCGCCTGCAAGACTTCTTTTCGATGCTCGATGCGCCTCGCATCTGCAAAGGCAGACTTCAATTGCTGGTCCATTTGCTCGCTCCCAATCGCCGCTCGGTCCAGGTCACCAGAGATCTGGCCGGCTTCTGGGAACGGCACTACCCCGCGCTCCGCCGGCAGCTGATGCGACGTTACCCCAAACACTCTTGGCCGGAAGACGGGCGCACCGCTTCGCCGCCAGACCCCCATGCGAGACGTCACAACAAATCGCCCCGGGCGGCGAACTGAGCTTGGCTGTTTGCCCTCCCAGCCTTCAGCCATCCACCAACCCTCACCCAGCATCACAGCTCGTCGTGATTGCGCTCTCGCCTAGGGCCTGTGGACACTTTGTGAGCTTGACATGCGTTCAGTATGGCGTATGTT
>CBFGRJ010000044.1:0-27944 GCA_965651135.1 uncultured Myxococcales bacterium | reverse complement strand
CCGGAGAGCGGAAGAGCGTCGGGGCGGGCAAGAGGGGCGGGGTCGGGGGGGGCCCCTGGGGGCCCCGGGCGGGGGTGGCCACGGGGCGCCACGGTCTGGTTCCGATCGGCTTGACGCACGCGCTCGATACCACGGTTGCCGGTACGCTGAGCGTCGCGGGAGTCGGCGGTGAATCGTTTCGTTGCGGGCCGCAGGTCGACAACGTCGCCTACCTGGACATAGCGACCCTGGAAGGTCGGGTGCTGCGTTGCTCGCTCTCAGAACACCGTGAGTTGTTCGACCTGGTGCGTGCAGGACTTGGCCAGTGCGGTGTGATTCTGAGAGTTGGCTATCCGCTACGGCGTTGCAAGCGCGTGGTCAAGGTACGCCGCTTTGTCTATGGCAGCGTCGAGGAATTCTTGGAAGGTATATTGCTCTTGGCGAGACCGGACGCGACGGGGCACTGGCTGACCGCCACCACCATAAGAAGCCCCGTGCGGCCGGGGTATTGGGCGCTGATGAGCGCCGTGGGTCACGAGGTCGATGCTGCGAGCGAAACCTGCGTCGATGCGTTGCCCCGGCCCAGGGGTGCTGTCGAGCTCCCGGAGTGCGATACCCCCTTCTGGAATGAGACGGGGCAGCCCGGTCATCCCTTTTTTCGAGTGTTTGGCGCGTGGTCGCAGGTTCGGGAGCCGGTGATGTTGAACCCCTGGGTGGAGCATGTATTCGGAACATCGACGGCATGCCAGGCGCTGGGCGCACTGATGAACGAGCCAGGACCCGAGCTGGCCTTCGGCAGAGCGGGCATCATCCCGATACGGCGAACCGAGTCCGCAGCTCCTTTGTTCATGACACCTCCAGGAGATTTGTTGATGGGGATCGGCGTGTTCGGATCGTTTCCGGCTGCCGCGCGCGAGATGGCACTGGAGGTCATGAGCCGGTATCGGGACCGCATGCAACGCTACGCGGGGAAGCGCTACCTTTCCGGGTACCTGGATGGTCGAGACGCGCAGGCGTGGGGCGAGCACTACGCAGAGCGCTGGGAGAGTTTCGCCGCAGCGAAGGCCCAGTACGATCCGCACGGACTATTGAACGCCGGATTCCTACGTTGGAGCTAACGTGGTGTGGCAGAACTGGAGGGCTCGGCCGCTAGCCTCTCGCGATCCAGCGCACCAGCTCGCGCACGCTCGGCAATCTGCCTTGCGAGAGCATGCCGATGCGAAACACGCGGCCTGCGGCCCACACGGTCAGCGCCGTAGCCAGGGCTACCAGGCACAAGCAGAGGGCGATCTGCCAGCTGGGTACCGTTTGGGTGATGCCCAGGCGGACGGGCATGGCGAGCGGTGCGGTGAACGGAAACAGAGACAGCGCCACGGCGAGCGAGCCGTTGGGTGCATCGGCGATGATGGGCAGCGCCATCATCGGCGCCAGAAACAGCAGCATGACCGGCATCAGCAGGCCCTGCGCTTCTTTCAACTCGCTCGAAGCCGAGCCCAGGGCCAAGAACAGCGCGCCGTAGAGCAACATGGCCACACCTGCGATGCAGACGGCGACGGCAAGAGCGAACAGCGGCACGTGCTCTCCGAGCCCCGCGTAGAACAGCACGGCGATTCCGGTTCCGAGGTTGCAAGCGAGCACGGTCAGGCCGACGGCCGTGGTGCCCAGCAACTTGCCGAGCATCAAATGAGCCGGCGCCACCGCGCCCAGGAGCAGCTCGGAGATGCGTTGCTGCTTTTCTTCCACCACCGCTTGCAGGAGCGGGACGGCGCCCGAGAGCACGCCCATCATGATCAAGATCACGGCCACCAGCGGCAAGACGACGCCGAGCTCACCGGCGTCGCTCGGACCCGGCTCGAGCGACGCGATCGGGCGCTGCAGCTGGATGGGAACGGGCTCGAGTAGTCGATCGATCTGGGGACTGCTGAGGCCGGCTTGGCGCAGCTGCTGGCGCCGGATCGCCTCGCGCACGGTGCTTTCGAGCCAGCGGGCGGTGGAGCTCGCTACGTTTTCGATTTGGATGCGAACGGGTGTGGCGTCGCTGATTTCGAGTGGGACGTCGACGACCGCAAATAGCTCACCTTGTCGCACGCGCTCCGCGCTTTGCGTTTGTCGCGATTGGGACCACGCTGTCGGTCGAACTCGTTCAACTTGCAATCTTTCGCTTTGGGCGGCCGCTTCCAATGCCGCGCCGACGAAGCCCGAATGGTCGACGAGCACGATGCGGGCAGGTCCCGGGTCGCTGACCACGGGAGTGCTCAGCGCCATGAACATGGTCAACAGGCCCACCACCGGCGGGACCAACAGGCCGAGCCAGAACGACTTGGTCGTGACCAGGGCGAGGTACTCGCGACGCGCAACGATCCAAATCTTATACATCCACTGAATCCTCACGCGTCCCAGCGGCAGGGGCTCCGGCGATGTCGACGAACAGCTCGTGAAGCGAAGGCCGCACTACCTCGAACGACAACAGCTTGCCCCGTTGCATCAGTCGATGGAGCACGGCTTGGGGTTCCGCTTCGAACCGGAGCTCGAGCACTTGCTCTCTGCCATAGTTGCGGACCCGGACGATGTCCGGATCACTCAGCTCGATCTGGTCGTCGGCGAATCTGACCCGGATCGACTCGCTGCCCCGTTCGCGCTTGAGCCGTTCGACCGAACCATCCAGGACCTTGCGACCTCGATGCAACATCAGCACGGCGTCGCACAGCCTTTCGGCCATGACCATGTCGTGGGTGGAGAAGACGACGGTGGTGCCGGCCTGCTTCAACTGCAAAATGATGTCGCGCAGACCCTCCATGCTGACCGGGTCGAGCCCGGAAAAGGGTTCATCCAAGACCAGCAGCTTCGGGTCGTGGACGACCGCGGCGGCGAATTGCACCTTTTGCGCCAGCCCTTTGGATAGACTCGAGATACGCGCGTCGGCGCGGTCGGCCAGATCCAAGCGCTGAAGCCAGGTTTGGACGCGCGAGTGGGGGTCGCGGACGCCCTTGAGATTGGCGTGGAAGCACAGCACGTCGCGCACGCGCATGCGTCGATACAAGCCACGTTCTTCGGGCAGGTACCCGGTGCGGTCGTCGAGCGCTTGCCCCTCGCGCCTGCCCAGCACTCGAATCGCGCCTTGGTCCGGGTGCAGAATGCGCAGCATCAGCCGCAAGGTGGTCGTTTTGCCGGACCCATTGGGTCCGATGAAGCCATACAAGCTGCCCTCGGGTATCGCAAAGGTCAGTGAATCGACGGCGCGCTTTCCCGCATAGGCCTTGCTCACCGCTTCGAACTCGACTGCGCCGGCCATGCACGAGTTCACTAGCACCGGGCCCGAAAACCTTCTACGTTGTCGTGCGCACCGAGCGGTGTCGCACTCGGCATGCAGCGCGTAGTCGTGTTGGAAAGAGCACTAGAAGCACTCAGGCGCAACGCCTCGACCCTGATTTTGGCCCTGGCGGTGCTCGGTATCTGGCTGATGACACGGGAGCGCTCCGCGCAACACTGCTCGGCCATGGAGGTCTGCAAAGAGCAGGGGCTCTGCCATGGCAGCCCTCCCGATTGCGAGGCCGAAGAGGATGCAGAGTGTCAGCGTTCGAAGGCCTGCGAGCGCAGTGGGCGCTGCTGGTTTCATGAAGGTCGCTGTGTGTTCGACGACGGCTATTGTCGAAGACAACCTGCGTGCAAGGCTCGAGGGCTCTGCTCGGCGAAGCTCGGACCGCCCGATGTGTGCATTGCCGAGCCGGGGGATTGCGAGCAGTCCGAGGTCTGTCGCGAAGAAGGAAAGTGTCAGGCCAAGCAGGGACAATGCGTGGTCTCGGCAGCCGGGTGCAAGGCCGCGCCCGGCTGCGCTCGCTTCGGAGCGTGCACCGAGAAAGATGGCCAATGCGTCGCCACCGCCGCGTCGTGCCAGGAGTCGGAGGGCTGCCGCGAGCGGGGCTTCTGTACTCTGAAAGAGGGACTGTGCGCCGTAGGTCCCGGCGACTGCGAGCGCTCGAAGCGCTGCACCGTGTTCGGTCTTTGCCAGACGCGGCGCGGTCTTTGCGAGGCCAGAAGCAACGAGGATTGCGAACGCTCCGAGCAGTGCCGCGTGGCGGGCCGTTGCGCCATGGAAAAGAGTCACTGCCAGCCCAAGTCGGACGCGCATTGCGCCGCATCCGAGAAGTGTGCAAAGGAAGGTCACTGCGGCCTTTATCTCAACATGTGCCGTCCCACCAAACCGGAGCACTGCGCGCGCCTGCCCGACTGCCGGGAGCAGGGGCGCTGTGGCGTCAAGAATGGGCGCTGCGTTGCGAGCAGCGCTCGCGATTGTCAGGCCTCGGCCGGCTGCTCGAAAGAGGGGCGCTGCAGTTTGAAAGGCGAGACCTGCACCGCCGAGACCGACGCGGATTGCGCGCGCTCTCGAGCCTGCTTGGAGGAGGGGCGCTGTGTGGCGCAGCTTGGCCGCTGCCGCAAACCGCTGCCGTCAATCGATCGGGCCGGACGCTGACCCCTGGTCGCACTCGAGTTAAGCTCTTCGCGCTTTGCCGCCCCTAGCACCGTGGCTACTGCTCGCCGGCATCTGGCTGCTCCTGAACCTCACCGTGAACGTGACCTTTCCGGCGCACGGCGACTGGCTTCGCTGGTGTCAGCCCGCGTGGGAGGTGACAGCCATCGTGCTGGTGTACGCCTGGCGCGTTGCGATGAACCGACCGCTTTCGATGCGGGCGCACCTTGCGGTCGTCATGCTGCTCTTGTCGTTCCGGGCATTTCGCTTCGTCGACGGGGTCTACGTCCGCTACTTCCATCGTGAGTTTCGCGCTGCTTTCGATGCGCCGCTGGTGCCGCAGTCGGTTCGGCTGCTGATAGCCACCGACGGCGTGGTCTATACCCTGGTCACGCTGGGCCTCGGTCTTGTCTCGTGCGGAGCGTTCGGTTGGCTGCTTTATCGGGTGCTGCGTGCTCAAGAACGCACGCTCGCCCAGGTGCTGAGACCGCGGGCCGATGCTGGAGCCAAGGCTGCTGCATTGAGCACGAGGGCCTGTTGCGCGGTGGGTGTTTTCGCCGTCGTGGCGCCCTCACAATCGTCGTTGGCACACAGCGTACCGGCGCGACTGGCTTCGGAGGTCCGGTTCGCCTTCGATCTTCCCGAGCTCCGTCAGCGCGCGAGCGAGCGCTTTGAACGAGCTTCACGAGCACTGGCCCGTTCACCGCATGATTTGAGTGCGCTTGCCGGGCGTGACGTCTCGATCATCGTCATCGAATCTTACGGTCGCGGGGCTCTCGACAGCCACGCGCATCGTCGGGTCATCGACGCCACGCTGTCGAAACTGGGTGAACGGTTGAGCGAGCACGGTCGGACGGTGGCGAGCACGTGGCTGATTCCACCCACCTATGGCGGCGGTTCATGGTTTGCTCACGCGACGCTGGCCACGGGTATCAAGGTGTGGTCTCCGCTCGAGTACGAGCTGCTGCTCGACAGCTCGGTCGTGCCTTTGAGCCGCTTCATGTCCAAAGCGGGTTACCACACGCTCAATGTCATGCCGGGCACCACGCGCGCTTGGACCAAAGAAGGCTTTTTCGCGTTCGACGAGAAGCTGTACGCCGCCGATTTCGCCTACCAAGGGCCGTGGTTCAGTTGGGGGCGCTTTCCTGATCAATACGTGCTGGATCAAGTGCGGCGTCGCAGCAGGAGGGCACGGCCAAGCTACAAAGAAATCAAGCTGGTTTCGAGCCACGCCCCCTGGCGAGAGCTGCCGCCGGTCGTCGAAGACTGGGACCGTATTGGCAACGGCGCGCTTTACCATGCGCTGCCCACCCGAGACTTCGGTCTACGCTGGTCGAATCTCGAAGGCGCCCACCCAGCCTACATGGCCAGCATTGGCTATGCGCTCACCGTGGTCGGCGAGTACGTGCGACAATTCGAAGCTCCCGAGGCGCTGATTGTGATCCTCGGCGATCATCAGCCGGTGCGCGAAGCCTCCGAATCGGACAAGTGGCACGTGCCCTTGCACATGGCGGGCCCCGAAGACCTGGTCGGGCGCTTTCGAAGCCGCGGCTTTCACGCCGGCCTGCGCCCTCCGGCCAACGCCGAGCCGCTGCCCATGGAGGATTTCTTGTTGCTATTTTTGGATGCGCTGTCGACGCACGAGACTGCTGACCGGCGATAGCCGTCATTCGCCGATGATGGTGACCTCGACCGAGCGCTCGCGCCGCGGTCCGTCGAGCTCACACAGAAACACGTTCTGCCAGGTCGATAACCCGAGGCTGCCCTCACGGATGGGAATGCTCTCGCTCGGTCCAATCAGTCCAGCCTGGATGTGCGCAGCTCCGTTGTTGTCGACGCGGTCGTGCCGCCACACGCCCGCAGGTGCTAGCTTGGCCAGGCAATCCAAGACATCCAGGCGGATGTTCGGGTCGTCGTTCTCTTGAATCATGAGGGCCGCGGTGGCGCCCATGGCGTACAGGGAACACAGGCCCTGCCGGATCTTGGAGGCGCGCACCGCCCTGCGCACCGGCTCGGTGATGTCGACCAACTCACGCTCCTCCCGGGTGGCGACGCGAATGACATCGGTGACCAAGCGCATAGCGACAAGCCTACACCGGCCCCAGCATGCGGAGGCATTGCCAGATTGACATTCTCGGCCCGAACCTGGACAACCTGACGCGGCCGGCCCGCGAGCACGAAGCGCGCTGGCACGATGGAGCATGCCAGCCGCGCCGGCCGCTGCGGCATTGCACCATGGCACGCCTTGTGCTCAAAGAGCCTGTCATGTCACGGATCCGGTTTGCTGTGTTGGGGCTCGCACTTGCTGTATCGCTGGGAGGGCCGGCACCCGCCCAGGCGGCATCCATCTCGGTCAGCAGCAACTTTACTATCGAACGCAGCTACAACCGTCCCGCGGACACGCAACCGCTCCACATCAGCCGGCGCGATTGCGAAGAAAACGCGATTGTTCGGTTTCCTGTCTCGGTCCAGGCATCCGGTCTCGAGCCGCTGGAAATCTGGATTGGGGCGGCCCCGTGCGATACGCCCGACGAGCGCGGCGATCCGATGCAGTGCACCCTAATCAAGACCATGGAAGCGTCGACTGGGACCGTCCTCATCGACATCTCATCACAAGACATCGTTGGTGAGGATTGCGTAGGAGCGCAGAAGGGCAGCACACCCATCGAACGCACGTTGTTCTTCGCCTTCTCCGACGCCGCGGGCGAGCCCGACACGGCGCAAAGCGACACCCTAACCATCAACTACGACATGCAGGCTCCTTCGCCGCCGCCGTTCACGAGGTTGGGGCAGGGAGATGGCCAACTGACGCCGCGCTGGGATGCGAGAGAGACGGGCGATCTAGTGGGCTATCGCTTCTACTGCGACGTGAGCACCGGTGACGGCGACGTCGGTTCTGGCGGCGAGGGGGGTGCCGGTTCGGTCGAGTGCCCGTCTCGACTGCAGCCCGACACGGTTCCCGATGAATCCTTGTTTTGCGGCGAGCAGGCGGGGCAGATGGCCAGGCGCGGCACCATTAGCGGTCTGACCAACGATCAGCTCTACGCGGTGGGGATCACGTCGACCGATCTGGTAGGCAACGTGGGCTTGCTGTCGAACGTGCTCTGCGCCAGGCCCGTCGAGGTCACCGATTTCTACGAGGCGTATACCGAAGCGGGTGGCAAAGGTGGAGGTGGGTTCTGCGCCATGGGCCACGAACCGCGACCGAACCTGTTCTCGCTCGGAATGTTTGGCCTGCTGGGCCTTGCTGCTGCGCGTAGGAGGAATCGACGACCGTGAGTAGGTGCGTTGCTGCACTGGCCTTTGCCGGTGTGTTTTTTGTGACGGGTCAGGGCATGGCCCAGGGTTACGACGAGCTTGGCAGCTATGACGGGCGCAGGTCCCTCGAATCGGAGCAATACGCGGCCGTCGAGGCGCGTGTTGGCCCCTATTTTCCGAAGGTAGACGACGAAATGTCGGGGGCGCCGTTCGAGAGCACCTTCGGCGACGACAAGAACTATGCCTTTGGGCTCGAGGCCGACTGGCAGCTGTTCAGGATCCCCGCCGTCGGTACGCTGGGGCCTGGCGCCGGTGTCAGCTACGTTCGCTATAGCGGGTATGCCCCCCTCACGAGCGATCCTAGCCGGCGCTCGGAACAGAGGACCAGTCTGTGGATCATGCCCTTTTGGGGGGTTGGCGTGTTCAGGGTCGACACCTTCGCCCGCAACGTGGGCATTCCCTTCGTGCCCTATGCGAAGCTGGGCGTCGTCTATGCGCTCTGGGCCTGCAGCACCGGAGACACGCGCTGCAAAAGCGCGGACGGCAGAGCAGGTCGTGGCGCCGAGTTTGGCTACATGTACGGCGCTGGGTTGATGTTCCTGTTGGACTGGCTCGATCCGCAGTCAGCGCGCGAAATGGACAACTCGGTCGGGGTCAACAATTCTTACTTTTTCGGCGAGCTCTACGGTAGCGACGTCGACAGTTTCGGTGACGGCATGCAGGTGGGCACGTCCACCTGGACGCTCGGCTTGGCTTTCGAATTCTAGGTGCTGCGGACCTCGCGGCCAGGCACTTGACGGCAGGCCCGGTTGTGCAAAGAATGCCCCACGGCTGCGCCCCCTTGCTCGGTGGAGGCGACGAAAGCGCGAGCGATGCCTGAAACCATCAAGGGCCACATTCTGGTTGTCGACGACAATGTTCAGAACCTCGCGCTAGCGACCGCTGCGCTAGAGGACGACGGCTATAGGGTTCGCGAGGCGACTAGCGGTGAGGAGGCGCTGGCGGCACTGTTGGACGAGCTGCCCGATTGCGTGCTGCTCGACGTGCGCATGCCCGGAATGGACGGCTTCGCCACCTGCGAACGGCTGCGTCAGCTGCCGGGCGCCAAGGGGATCCCGGTCGTGTTCCTGACGGCGCAGCGCGACCTGGAGACCTTCGAACGTGCCATCAGCGTGGGGGGCGACGACTTCTTGACCAAACCGCTGAGCCCAGCGGAGCTCTTGGTACGGGTTCAGGCGGCCCTCAAGTTGGGCCACATGACGCATGAATTGCGTGAGCACTACGACTTGGTCCGCCGGCAGCGCGATGATCTGATGCGGCTTCAGCTGCAAAAAGAACAGCTGAGCAGCTTCGTTATTCACGATATCAAAAATCCAATCAATACCGTCGATCTGCACGCGCAACTCTTGCTTAGGCGCGCCGAGCTTTCCGAGCGGTCTCGCCACTCCGTCGAGCAGATTAGGCAAGAGGTGCGCTCGATCATGCGGCTCGTGCTCAACCTGCTCGACATCAGCAAGAGCGACGAAGGCACCTTGGTCGCCCAGCTGCAGAAAGTCGACTTGGGGCAGCTCGTCTCCGAGGTAGCGCAGGAATTTCGGATACGCGCCGAGAGCGGGCGCATTTCTATCGCGACCCACCTCGAGGCCTGGAGCGTCAAGGCCGATCCGGATTTGCTCAAGCGCGTGCTAGAAAACCTCTTGGACAACGCCATTCGCTATGCTCCCGAAGACAGTCAGGTCACGCTCAGCGCTGGGCCGGCGGGCGAGCTCGTCGCGATTCGCGTGGCCGACCAGGGCAAAGGCATTCCCGAGGCCATGCGCGAGCGAGTATTCGATCGGTTCGCGCGCTTGGGGGAAGATGGCGGAGCCGGACGTTCGGGCCGAGGCCTCGGGTTGCAGTTCTGCAAGCTGGCGGTTCAGGCGCAGGGCGGGTCGATCGCCGTCGAGGAAGCTTCGCCAGGCGCGGTGTTCTGTGTGAAGCTTCCACCGGCGTGACCGCGGCCAGCAAAACAGGTGAACGAGAAATGGCCGACTTGGCGGAGAGTCTTGGCACGGAGATCTTTCGATCGCTGCTCGATAGCGCACCCGATGCCATGGTGGTTGCCGACAGCGAGGGACGCATCGTCTATGCGAACGCACAGACCGAGCGCTGCTTCGGCTATCGACGCGAGGAGCTCTTGGGCAAACCCATCGAAGTGTTGATGCCGGAACGCTACCGGCAGGGCCACATCGGTTATCGTAGCGGATTTTTCCGAGCGCCGAAGGCGCGGCCAATGGGCATCGGCCTCGAGCTTCGGGGTATCCGGCGCGACGGCACGGAGTTTCCGGTAGAGATAAGCTTGAGCGTTCATCAGGCCGCCTCGGGCCCGCTCGTGTCGGCCGCGATTCGCGATGTCAGCGAGCGTGCCGAACGGGAGCAAGCCGTGCGCCGGCTGGCTGCCATCGTCGATTTTTCGGACGACGCAGTGATCGGCACGGATCTGGACGGTCAGATCACCAGCTGGAATCGCGGTGCCGAACGCGTCTTTGGCTATCGTGCGGAAGAAGCGCTGGGCCAGCCCATTTCGATCTTGTATCCGAAGGACGGAGCCCAGAATGAGCTGGGGTTGGTCGAACGACTCGGACACGGCGAGCGTGTCGACCATTACGAGGCCAAGCGCCGACGGAAAAATGGCGAAGAAATCGTGGTCTCTGTCACGCTGTCGCCGGTGCGAGACGGGCTCGGGCGCCTGGCTGGAGTTTCGAAGGTGGCGCGCGACGTGACCGAACGTCTGCAGTTCGAGCAAGAGCTGAAGCAGGCGAACATGCATTTGAACAACGCCATCGAGAGCTTTCAGGGAGCGTTCGCGTTGTTCGACAGCAAAGACGTGCTGCTGTTTTGCAACAGCGCCTGTCAGTCTTTGTTTGGAGCCGGCAACCCCGGGACACTCGTCGGTTGCAGGTTTCGAGACATCGTGAACGCCAACGTCGGATCGGGCGTTTTTGCCAACGACGCGGCTGAGCAAGAGAAGCTACGAACCCGTTGGATCGCTTATCACGCGAACCCACAAGGCACCCTCGATCTAACGACGACCGAAGGCCGCACCCTGAGGATCGTGCACCGGCCGACCGTCGATGGCGGGACCGTGTGCACCGCTCTAGACGTGACCAGCGACGTGCAACGCGAGAAGGAGCTCGAGCACGCGCGAGCGGCGGCCGAATCTGCGAGTGCAGCCAAGAGCGAATTTTTGGCCTCGATGAGCCACGAGCTCAGGACTCCACTCAATGCCATCTTGGGGTTTGCCCAGCTTCTGGAGCATGACCGCAAGAGCCCGCTCTCGCCGCGTCATCAGGAGCGCCTCCAGCACATTTTGAAGGGGGGCGAGCACCTGTTGCGACTGATCGACGAGGTGCTCGACTTGGCCCGCATCGAGGCGGGGCGCATCACGCTATCGACCGAGCCAGTCGACATCGCGCTGGTGCTCGACCATGTGGCATCGACGCTCTTGCCGATGGCCGAAAAGGCCGGTATTCGTATCAAGCAGGCACCTCTGCCATCCGAGCTGCCTTCGGTGCTGGCGGATCGCACGCGGCTCATCCAGGTGTTGATGAACTACGGGTCGAACGCCATCAAATACGGGCGACCGAGCGGCGAGGTACGCCTTTCGGCCCGGCTCGAGGGCGCGGGTATGCGTATCAGTGTCGGTGACGACGGTTACGGCATTCCTCTGGACAAGCAGGCACAAATGTTTCAGCCCTTCCACCGTGCGGGGCAGGAGGCAGGCCCCATCGAGGGGACGGGTATTGGGCTCGCCATCAGCAAGCGGCTGGCCGAGGCAATGGGCGGGAGCGTGGGCTTTTCGAGCACACCCGGGCAGGGCTCCGAGTTCTGGATCGAGCTTCGGACGCATGAGCAGGCCGAAGCCAAGCCGGCTGTCGAAAGCCGCACAGCACAGACAGAGTCCACGATTGCGGGCGGCACCGGCAGCAAGTACCTCGTGGTTTACGTGGAAGACAACCCCGCGAACATCGCGTTCATGCAGGAGTTCATGAGCGACTTCGAGCGCATCGAGCTATTGACTGCGGTGACTGCGGAGGAGGGCATCGAGCTGTGTCGCACTCATCAGCCGGCCCTCGTGATCATGGACCTGAACCTGCCCGGCATGAACGGCATCGAGGCTGCGCGCAGGCTCCGCGAAGATCCCGTCACGCAGGCGATACCCGTCGTCGGTTTGAGCGCCGCCGCCATGCTCACGGACATGAAGCGCGTGCAGCAAGCGGGGTTCTACCGCTACCTGACCAAGCCCGTCGACGTCGCGCTGTTGACCCGAGTCTTGGAAGAGGTGTTGACCGCCACGACACCCGCGCCGCCCAGCGAGTGAAACGCGCTAGAGCCGGACTTCGACGTGGGTTCGGCGGCGCAGGTTGTCGAGCCAGTGGCGTCGAGCCTTGGCCATTTTCTCCATGTACACGCGCTCGCGCAGTTGGTCCTGCGCTTGCTCGTAGGGCGGTAGCGACGAGGGGGCCCGCTCAATCAATTTGAGTATGATGAACGTATTCTTGAAGCGAATCGGGCGGGACGCGCGCCCCAGCTCCAGGTGCATGGCAGCCCGGGCAATGGGCTCTGGTTGCTCGATTGGCTTTTGTGGTGGAAGCAAACCGCCGAACTGCTTCGATGCTTCATCGTCGGAGTATTTGCGCACCAGCTCGCTGAAGTCTTCGCCGGCGTTGGCTCGGGCCTGGAGTTGATTGGCCAGGGCGCGCTTTTGCGCAATCGTTGCTTCGTCCGCGCCGCGGGGAATCACCAATACCAGCTGTGCGGCGCGAAAGTCGAGCTGCGCTCGCTCTTGCATGACCAGCCGTTGGTAGGTCGACTGAATGTCGTCTTCGGTGACTCGAATGCGCCCCTGTAACCTCAGGTTGGCCATTTTTTGTTGCAAGACCTGGCGGCGGAGCTCGGCACGATACTGGGTTTCGGTCATGCCCTGGCGCTTGGCCTCGTCGATCAGCTGCTCCGGAGGAATTCCGTTTTGAGAGGCGATGACTCGCAGAGCCTGATCGATCTCTTCCGAGGTGACCGTGATGCGGGCCTGTGCGGCGGCTTTGTGCTCCAGCTCTTCTTCGACCATGCGATCGAGCGTGGCACGATAGACCTGCGAAATGGCTGCATTGCGCTGGGCGTCCGGCATTTCTTGACCGTGCACCTTCAGCAAAAAGGGCGTGGCCCGCTGCTTCAGATCGCTGAGCAAGATGGCTCGCTCACCCACCACCGCCACCACACGTTCGACGATGGTGGCTTGTGCGACGTTCGAGCTCAGGCCGACGCACGAGAGCGCAGCCAGCGCCGCGAAGAGACCGGACTTGGTGGCCAGTTTTGGCAGGGAACCCGACATGCCGTTGGCCTAACACGGGTAAGCTGGGCATGCTAGGCCTGGGGTTGGGTCTACGGGGCGCCTGCTTACCGGCGCATGTAGCCCGCTGCTTTGCTGGTTACGTAGTGATGCACGGGCCAATGCCTGTAGTACGAGGCGCTGATGATCGGGTTGCCGTCGTTATTGTCGACGACGTCGGTGAGCTTGCCGATGACGCGTACCAACGAGCCGAGCCCTACGCTTTTTTCACCGATGTCGTCTTCGGAGCGGAGGTTGACGATGGCATGCACGACAGCGTGCTCCCGGTCGCTGACCGTCACGCGGCACGTCTCTTCGCCACCCTCGTCGCACAGGTTGCGTGTGGCCAGGGTTCGAACGCTCAAGGTTAGGCGCGTTCCTCGGGCGCCCTGGGCCCTGCCTCGATCGGTGACGATACCGAAGATGCTGACCGGCTTGTCTTTCCACTCTTCGGGAAAGCGTTTGGCCATGACGGGATCGTATTCTTTTGCACCGGCGGCAGCGGTCTCTTCTTCGTCCAGTGGCGTATAGGTTGGTGAGTAGCCGTATGGGCCGGCAGAACTGCAAGCGGCCAATAGAACCAGTGTCATCGTCCACGCTGCGACTCGCATGGTGACTCGTTAACATGTGTCGCATCCGCGGTCACTACTGCTGATTCGAGTCAGGTGGTATTTTGATTGCTCAGGCGGAGTCGTGAGATAAAGCGGAGCAGGAGCTCTCCGAAAATCAACGCCATGAGCAGGAGTGCAAACTCGCTCGATACTTCCACATTGGGTGTGCTGGTGGCGGCTACGCGCGGAGCATTGGCCGAGCTGACGGAGCCGGGCTGCGACACCACCTCCCCCTCGTCGACGGTCACGATTCGGACTTGCTCGTTGCCATTGTCGTCGATGACGCGATAGCGCCCGCGAACCGCAGGGCTCGGGCTGCTTTCGGCAGCGGCCCCTGGCGCGCTTTGACTCGAGTGCGGTTCTATCTTGCCGCTGGGGCCCTCGATCGATCGCACGCCCTCGTTCAACCGCCAGGGAGTCCCGGCCTCGGTGATACGCTGCCCGCTGCTCTGAGCTGCCTCGTGGACGAAGCGCTCGAGGAGCGCAAGAAAGCCCGGTCTGAGCGCCAGGTCACTCTGGTAGACCGAGACGGGCAGGCCAAAGGTCCAGATCTGGCCTCGACCCAGCTGTCGCTTGAGCATCCAGGGCGCTTCGTCGGTCCAGTGAAGCATCACCTCGGTGCGTTCGAAGAGCGCTCCGCCCAACCTCACTCGCCCCTTCGCCGCTAGATTGGCGAAGCTCGCGCCTGCCTCGCCGAGGAGGTTCTTGGCGTCGCCTATTCCGGGCGCCTTGGTGGGCTCCCACGTCAGCGCCCCCTGGGCGAACGGTTCGAAGCTCGCCCCCAACTGGGCAGCCTCCACATTGGGCCCCAAAAATGCCGCCACCAGGCCGCCCCGCTTCAACCAGTCAGCCAGCGCGGAACGGGCCTCCGGGGTAAGCCCCGGCGGGTCGTCCACGACCAACGCGGCATAGCTTTCGAGCTCTTTGGTGTCTTCGGGCATGAGCGGCAAAGGACGCACCTCGCCGCTGCGCCCCAGGTCCGAGGTCTCGGTCGAGCTCAGGGCGCTCAGGGCCTGTTCGATGACCGTGGCGGTGCCCTCCTGCGCGGCCGCGGTGGTCGGATCGGCGACGACACCGATCAACAAGGCGCTTTCGGCGCGTGCCACCGGGGCGTAGTCGTCCTGCTCCAGTGCATCGTTGCCGGACAGAAAGGCGTCGATGAGGCCCGCTGCCTCGGGTACGGTCAGGTCCACGACTTGCGTGCCGGCTTGAGCTTTCAGTTCCACCTGGGCCAGCTGCTCACCGCCGCGATTGGGCTTCGTGCCCAGACCCACGGTGAGCTCGACCTTGCGCCCTTTTGCCGCATCGGCACTGGTACAAGCAATGCGCACCGTAACCCGCCGTCCCTCCAGCTGCGCTCGAACGATGCCGCAGTTCTGGGAAGCATTGCGGAGCTCCGGCAGAGGCGCCCACAGCTGCTTGTCGGCGAAGCGTTCCGTCTCGGTCGCAAAGTCGCTGAGGACGGCAATGCGCTTGTCGACATGGGGCAAAGCCTTCAGCGCCGACTCGGCCAGGCGAACGGCGGCATCGAGATCGGTGCTGCGGTCCGCGGGTGACAGATCGTCGAGCGTCTCGCGCACCGCTCCCAAGTCCGTGGTTGCCGAGAGCGCCAGGCGCGCAGGGCTACCGGCCAAGATGACGCAGACGGCGTCGCCTTCGCGCGTCGAGTCGAGCAAATCGTGCGCACCGCGGATCGCCCGCTCCCAGCGCGTGGTGGACTCGCCGGCCAGCGTTTGCATGCTCAGCGAATCATCGACAATCAAGGCCAGCGCCACGGATGCGCCGGCGTCGCGGTCGAGGGCGAGGCGTTGGCAGCGTACGAAGGGCACCGCGCCGATGATGCTGATCGTCAGGATCAGCAGAGCTCGTATCAAAAGCAGCCAGCGATCCTCGAGCCGGCTCCTTTTGCGCGCCGATCGGTAGGCCACGGGCACGAGCTCGGCGGGCGGAAATTCCTGCTCGCGGGCCCGGCCGCGGCGCAACAGGTGGGCGGCGACGGGCGCCACGACGAAGAGCCCCAAGGCCAGTGCCGCTGCGACGAGAAAGCTCACTCGGCTCTCCCTTCGAGCGCTCGAAGAATGGCGCGCACCACCTGGATCGGATCGTCGGCGGTCGTGGCGCGCACCAGACGCCCACCTCGGGGAACGAGTTGCTCTTCCCAATGGCGAGCCAGCTCTTCGAGCGCGGCGAGATAGCCCTCGCGCGCCATGCTGCCGTCCGTCTCGATCACCGTTTGACCTTCGGACGCCTTCAGACGCACCGGCTCATCGAACGGAAACTCTGCTTCGACGGGATCGAGCACGCGTACGGCGAGCAGAATGCGGTCGCGCGCGCCTAGTGCGGCGAAGGCTTCAGCGGTGGCCTTGGGGAGGTCGAGCAGGTCGCTGAACAAGACCATCACTGCGCCCCGGGGCATTTGTCGCGCCGCGCGAGCCACGGTGCGAGCGATGTCGTCGTCCCCCGGGCTGCCGGTTGGGTTGGCTGATTCGAGGGTGGCGACCAAGCGATCGAAGGTGTCCCTGCCTGCACTGGCCCTGAGCGGACGCGTGTCGCCACCGCCGAGCCAATCCAAGCCGACCGGATCACCGCCTGCCAGTGCCACCTTGGCCAGTGCGGCGGCCAGCAGCGCAGCGTACGCGAGCTTGGCTCCTGGTGCGCGCTGGCTGCGGAAGGCCATCGATCGGCTGGCATCGATCAAGATGGACACCGTGCGATCGGTTTCCGTCTCGAACTGCCGCACCATCAGCTTGCCGTGGCGCATCAGGGCGTGTCGATCGAGCCAGCGCAGGTCGTCCCCCGGCACGTAGTCTCGGTGCCCGCCAAACTCCACGCCGGAGCCTTTGCGCGGGCTTCGGTGACTACCCGCCCAGATTCCCTCGGCGACGGTTTGGGCTTTGAGCCTGAGGGGTACGAGACTGCCCCAGTCCAGCTGGGTTTTCAGCGCCTGCTTCAAGGTGGCGTTCCAATGAAGCTCATGAATAGCCCGGCCGCAATACCCACGAGCAAGGCGAAAAGCCCCAGCGCGATCAGGAGCGCCGGCGGCCTGCGGCGACGGTCAGGGAGCTGGCTCAACGGCCTCTGCTCCGCGCTCGCAGGCTTCGATGATCTTCGGACTGAGCAGCACTGGATTCATCACGGCCTTCGTGTCGAACTTGCGCCAAGCGTCGCACGCTGCGGTGGCTAGGCCGTGAGCGCCCATGGCGACGTAGGCTTCCAAGAGCTGACGATGGATCACTGCCAGTTGGGGGTGCGTCAACTCGCCTGCGGACAAGAAGCGATTGCCTCGAGTCAACGCGTCGACGTAGCGGCCACCGCGCACATCGGCGATCAGAGCTGGCAGCTCGGCCTCCACTTTGAGCTGGACATCCCGCTTGGGGGCGCTGCTCTGGCTGAGTGTCTCGCGTGCCGACCGTTCGGCAGCTTCTTTTCCGGCATCCGTCAAGGGCAGGTCGACGAGCGGGACCAGGAGCACGTCACCCCGCTGAAGTGCCCGCCCATTCAGACGATTGTAGTGATCGAGCACCCAGGCCTTGGTGCTGTTGCCCATGAACTTGTAGGCGATGTTGATGATATTGTCAGTGGTATCGGTGAGCAACGTCAGGTTGTAGGGGATCTGAATCAAGGCGCCCTCTTCTGGGAGCAGCCATGGCTTGGAACCGTTGGCTTGGGCGAGCACGTCCGCACGGTGCTCCGAACCCAGCAGCAGAGCGGCGAGGCTCGGCCAGGTGTCGCCCCGCTCGACACGCCTGTGCCCCAGCGCGGGTACTTCGAGGCGCATGCCGGGGACGATCGGGGAGCCACCCTTCACGTCCAAAGCGTTGGCAGCGACCAGCACCTTCTCGTGCTGGATTCGACCGTAGTACCGCTCGGCAATCGAAGCCAGCGTATCGTTGGGCTGAACCACGTGTGTGAAGGCGCGCGCATCAGCGGCCAGCGCCAAGCACACGAATAGGACTCCACAAACGAGGCAAAAGGCTGTGAAGCGTGCACGTTGCTTCATGTCGACTAGGCTCCGTCTTGGGACTCTTGCATGCTCGGTGGTCGCCGCGAAGTCCCTTTGGGGTATTCATTGACCAGCCGGTCTTTGGGAATGGCCTCCAGAATCTGTTCCAGCACGCGAGCGCTGGTCGGTCGCTCGGCGGCGCGCTTTTTCAGGCACATCATGACGGCGCCGTCCAGCTCTTCGGGGAAATTCAGGTCGGGTCGACGTTCTCGGAGTCCTATCGGGATCATGCGCTGGTGCAACTCGAGGAGCTCGCGCCGATTGTGTCCGGTAATCGGCAGCTCGCCCGTCAGGGCCTCGTACATCAGTACTCCAAACGCGTACAGGTCCGTGCGGGGTTCGACAGGCGCTCCGACGCATTGCTCGGGAGACATGTATTCGGGAGTGCCCAGAGTGTAGCCGTCTTGAGTCAGGGCCTCGGCCTCGGCGAACTTGCTCATGCCGAAGTCGAGCACCTTGACCGTGTTGTCTTCGCACACGAAGACGTTACCCGGCTTGAGGTCACGATGAATGATGCCCAAGCGATGAGCGGCCGTCAGGGCACGACACACCTGGATGAACACCGGAACGGCGAAGCCGGGTGGAACTGGCCCTGACTTTTTCAGCATTTCGGCCAAGCTCATGCCATGCAATAGCTCCATGACGACGTAAATCGACCCCTCCGGCATCTGATCGAGATCGAGAGTGCGGACCACATTGGGGTGTTCAATCGAGACCTGCACACGCGCCTCGCGTCGCAGCCGGGCGATCTCTGCGGCATCGACGGCGGCGGCCCCGCGCAGCACTTTGATCGCCACCGACGAGCCGAGCCCTACGTGCTGAGCGGCGTAGACCGCGCCGATGCCGCCGGAGCCAATCTTGCGCATGATTCTGTACTTCCCACCGAGCAAGCTCCCGGCCAGCTCGCCCGCCGCCTCGCTGAATTGTCCCCGAACTTCCAGGCCGCGCTCCAGAGCGGCAATGCGATTTCGCTCGAAAACCCGGGCCATATGCTCATTGGCTACGCGTCGCGACAACAGCCCTATGGCGCCGCCAAGCCCGGTGCCTACCGCGAGCGCAATGGTGGCGGCAACCCAGCTGCCGGAAGCAGCCACGGCGCCCCCACAGACCACGGCACCCGAAACCGCGCCCCAGATGGGGCCTTGAGGGCGCGGCACCGACCAGCGCACCAAGTAACGACACACTGCTTCGCCGTCGGCGATACACTCCGTGGACAAGACGGTGGCCTCTGGCAGCCCCCAAATGCGCGGAACGGCAGCCAGCTCGGCCATGCGCGCCTGACACAACCGGCGGTCGCGCTGGTCAGGCTGCACTTCGAAGCGAGGTTGATAGGTGATGCGCAGCGCGCGCGGACCTTGAGCGCGCAAGGTGTAGCCGCCGACGCGCGTGCTCTCGGCCGCGTGCGCCGTCAGGTACTGATAGGCGTCTTGCGGCTCCGACGAGACACGCAACATGCGTACGTACCCGCTCAGCGTTTCTGGGTGCGTCATCCACGCGCCGCGCTTGCTGATGGCATCTTCGCCCAGAGCGGTCGCGAGCGCGTTCAGCGCCCTGCGCGCCGCTGCCACCGAAATCCAAGCGTTCTCGTCCTCCAGGATGCTGGTCGGAATGCCCGCTTTGGACAGAAGAGCGCGGGCGGCCGCTTCGCCCCGCTCGTCCCTGAGCCGCAGCAGGTAGGGGACCAACAGTCCTGCACGCAGTTCCTCCTTGCCCCCGCCGGCGGGTGGCAGCGAACGCTGGGCCCCGTGCCTATCCATGCTGGCGGTAATATACGCGCCGGCGGGCTCTGGCCAAAGCGTCGGGTAGGGGGCTGGTCCGACGCCGCCCGCGGGTGCATGGTCGCGGCCTTCCCTACATGCGTTCCTGTGCATGCATCGCCTTTCGGTGCACACTAGGCAGATGCATAGTCTTGGCAAAGGGTGGGGTAGCTTGAAAGTCATCGGGGTCTTCGCGGCGCTGCTCGTCGTGCCGCGCGTCGGCTTGGCGCAGGAATGCGAGACCGACGCCGATTGTGGACACGGGTTTCAGTGTATCCACGATTCGGCTGGCACATCGAGCGTCACCGGCGCGGGAGGATCCTCGATGCCCGAATGCGGAGACGGGATCTGCGAAGGCGGTTCGGAGGACATCGACTCTTGCCCTCAGGACTGCGACACGATTCAGTACTGTGCTCCGGGCGAGTGCAGCTCCGATAGCGACTGCGCGGAGGGCTACGAGTGTGGACCCGAAGTGGGAAGCAACAGCGCCGTCACGTCGGTCGGCGGAAGCGGCGGTTCGGTGTGCGGCGATGACATATGCAGCTTCGACGAGTCGAACGCCAGCTGTCCCGAAGATTGTCGAGTCTACCGGCTCTGTCAGGTCAAGCAGGTGATATGCATGGGGGACGAGGACTGCCCCGACGGCTTCTACTGCTACAGGGAAGGCGTGGATGCTGGGTCGAGTGGCAGCAGCAACGTGGAAGGCTCCAGCGGCTCGACGGACACGGCCGACTCGTCCAACGGTAGTGACGGGACGGACGGCGACGAGCGCGCGACCACCAGCGGTGGCGAACGGATCGTCTTCGTCGCCGGCGTGTGTCTGCCAGAGAGCAGCGACGCCACTACCACGCAGGGCAACAGCTCGACCGATGGTGGCCAAGCGGCGAGTGGCTCCGGTGGTTCGGGAACCGATGGCGGCGGCGGCGCAGCCAGCGATGGCAACGCGCTCAATGCCAGCGCCACGGGCTCTGGCGAGTCCAGCGGCAGCGATAGCGGCGGGTCGAGCTCTGGCGGAGCCCGCGGTGACGGCTCTGGCGGTGCCGGCAGCGGTGACGGTGGCGGCAGCGACGATGAAGGCGGCTGCGCTTGTGTGGTGGCGGGCACACCCCGCGGTGCGAGCTGGTTGGCGGCCCTCGGCTTGGTGGCATTGGGTGGCGCCTTCCGCCGCCGGCGAACCATGGCGAACGCCTCCTGACCGCTAGTCTGGCCCCAGCGAGGTGCGGTGTCGCGCAGGCTGGTGCTCAAGACCTGTGCCGATCTCATCCATTCATGTGGCCGGACTCAGAAAAAGACGAGCTGGCACTCGGCGCCGTGGCCGTCGGGGAGCGGCATGCACCGCATGGAATTCGCGACGTCGCAATCAGAATCGCTCTGGCAAGCATCAGCCGGGTAGCTGCAATAGAATTGCTCGACGAGCATTGTCTGCATGAGAACACAACGGCCCTGAGCTTCTCGAGTGCAGTCTGAATCCCAGCGGCAGCTCGCCTCGACGCATTCAGCGGTCGAGAAACCATAGGCACCCGGAGGCACGCATAGGGCGCCCGAACAGTCGGCGTCCACCTGGCAGGCGTCGCGCTGACATCGATTGGTTGGGGTCATGAGTCCAGGGGGATCGCCCGGCGCACTGTAACGCGCCGCGACGCAGTGCTCCTCGTCCGCGCACTCGGAGTCGTTCGCACAACACGCTTGGTCGAGCGCGGGGCACTCGACCAGGTTCGGTTTCGGCCGATAGGCGCAGATGCGAGCTCGGTCGGGCTGTTCGAAGCACATCCCCTGTGGACAGTCCTCGTCCGAGGCGCACGAACTCTCGGGCTGCGTGCCGGTTGTGGAGCTCATGTCGCCGGCGACCGCCCCCTCTTCTGAGTGTCGACCAGACTTTCCCCCGCAGGCCATGAACACCAGGGCAGCCAGCGCCGACACTGGCACGAGATGGCACAAGGTTGCCCTCTGAATACCGTATTCGAGCCGTCTCATGTGATTGGGCCCGAGCTTACGCAAGCGGCGTTCCCGCCAGGGCGCTTCCGGCTTGCGTTGCAGGCCGCCAGCTACCACCGAGCAATTCTTGCTAATTTCGCACCTGGAACGGGGCTGCCTGGAGCCGCTCGCACGGCGGCGGCGGGTCCGGGTTCCCGCTTGTGGTAGTCTGGTGTCTCGCCAGAGGAGGCTTTGCGGTGCAGCACACTAGCCAGAGGGCGGAGCGCACGCTCGCGATCGCCGAGCAAATCACACACATCGGCAGTTGGGAGTGGCGGCCGGCGCAAGACGTCGTTTACTGGTCGGACGAGCTTTATCGCATTTACGGTTACGAGCCGCAGTCGCGGACCATTACTGCGGATTTTTTCTTGTCCCGGGTGCATCCGGACGATCGCGACCACGTGGCGCGACATGTCACTCGGGCCCTGGAGCAGGGCGGGCCGTTTCAGTGGCTCGAACGCATCGTGCGACCCGACGGAACGGTTCGGCTGCTGGAAACCGTTGGTGAAGTGCATTCCGAAAACGGCACGAAGTCGCTGTTCGGCACGTGCCGGGACATTACCGAACAGCGGCAGAATCTCGAGCAGATCCAGCGCTATGCGGACATTTGCCGCAACGTCCAGATCGGCTTGATGGTCTGGGCGGCCGAAGGAAAGTCGCGCCCCAGCGAATTCACGTTGGTGATGTTCAACCGCGTCGCAGAAGAGTGCGCTGGGCTGCCGTTGGGGCCTGTCGCGGGACAATCATTGGGAGCCATGTTTCCCGATGCGGTGGGGGGGCCGCTCGAAGCCTTGCTCGGTCGCGTTGCCAACGAGACCCGTATCCACGAGCTCGAGAACAGTGAATGGAGCACACGCGAACCTCATCGAAGGTACAATTTCAAGGCCTTCCCGTTGCCGCGCGCCAGCGTCGGTCTAGCGATTTTGGAGATCACGGAGCAAGCTCGAGAGCAGCGCTTGCGCGAAGCCGAGCATCGCGTGCTCGAGCGCGTCGCTTCCGGAGCACCGCTGAGCGAATCGTTGACTGCACTGATCGAAGCGGTCGAAAGCTTCGCGCCACCGGTGTTGGGATCCGTGCTGCTGCTGGACCCCGATGGCAGGCGAGTCCGCCACGGGGCCGCGCCACGTTTGCCCGCGGATTTTGTCCGAAGTATCGATGGTTCGCTCATCGGTCCCACCGCGGGCTCGTGCGGCACCGCGGCCTATCTCAAAGAACCGGTGTTCGTGGAGGACATCGAGACAGATCGCTTGTGGGACGACTATCGCGAGCTGGCGCGCGCGCATGGCCTGCGCGCTTGCTGGTCTACGCCCATCTTTGCTACCGATCGCAGAGTGCTGGGAACCTTCGCGTTTTATTACGCTGCACCGCGCCAGCCGAGCGCCGACGACTTGGCGCTGGTCGCTCGCGTGTCACGCTTGGCCGGAATTGCGATCGAGCACACACAAATGGAAGAGCAGCTCCGCGACCTTTCGGCACACGTGGAGTCGGCGCTGGAGGCGGAGCGCACCAGAATTGCTCGCGAAATTCACGACGATCTAGGCCAATCGCTCACTGCGCTGAAAATGGATATCGCTTGGATATTGCGGCGCCTACGCGAAACACCGCCTGCCTCGGGTGCTCCGCTTCAAGACAAGCTCGAGCAAATGTCGGCGTTCACGGATGAAGTAATACAACGTGTGCGGCAGATTTCGGCGGAGCTCAGGCCGGGTGTGCTCGATGACCTGGGGCTGGTTGCGGCCATCGAGTGGCAGGCGCACGCCTTCGAAGAGCGTACCGGCACTCCTTGCCTGGTGAGGGCCGACGACGGCGGCGGGTCGGTGGGTCGTGAGGTAGCGACGGCGGCATACCGCATCGTGCAAGAAGCGCTCACCAACGTGGTACGCCATGCCCAGGCTCAGATGGTTCGCATCGACATAGCGATGGGTGCCAGCGAATTGGAGGTTCGAGTCCAGGATGACGGAATCGGCATCACCAAAGAAGCCGCTGGCAATCCCAAATCACTCGGACTATTGGGTATCCGTGAACGAGCCCACCGCCTCGGTGGTAAGGTCAGCGTGGAACCCGCCGAGCCGCGAGGTACCGTGGTCCGCTTCACGCTGCCACTCGGCTTGGAGGACAGTCCGTGATTCGCGTGTTGCTCGCGGATGATCACGCCGTAGTGCGCCGTGGTCTGAATCAGATCCTCTCCGAGAGCGACGAGATCCAGATCGAAGGAGAGGCTTCGTCGGCGGATGAGCTCAGGTCGCTGGCTCGTGAAAAACGCTGGGACCTCGTGATCCTCGATATTCACATGCCGGGCGGCAACGGCATCGAGCTTCTCAAGGAGCTCAGGCGTGACTACCCTGGGGCCTGCGTACTAGTGTTGACGGCCTATCAGGAGTCCGAATACGGCGTACGTGCCGTACGAGCCGGCGCTGCTGGATTTCTCACGAAAGAATCGGCCGCCGAGCAGCTGCTCGAAGCCGTGCGAAAAATCGCAGCGGGCGGCAAGTACGTCAGCCCCGAGTTGGCGGAAACACTGGCATCCGTCGTGGCCGGCGAGATCGGCGGCGCGCTCGACGAACGCCTGTCGGACCGCGAATTCGAAATCCTCAAGGCCTTGGCTTTGGGGCGCACCGTCTCGCAAATCAGCCAAGATCTCCAGCTCAGTGTCAAAACCGTGAGCACACACCGAGCCCGCATTTTGAAGAAGATGAACATGAGCTCGAACGCCGAATTGATGCGCTATGCGATGACCCACCGGCTCGTGTAGGACGAATTCCGACAAGTCGAGGATGTTCGTCCGACATGGGCCGTGTGCAGCTGTCCGATACAGCGTTGGGCCCGCGGATAGTATGAATAGTCGGGTGGATATACTCGTCGTCGACGATGCTTTGGCTGTCCGTTCGCGGCTGGTTGCCCTTTTTGCAGACGTGCCGGGAGTGGGCTCGATTCTGCAGGCTGAGGGTGTCCGGCAGGCCCAGGAGCTTTTCCAGCGTCACCATCCCGACGTGGTCGTTCTCGATTTGAATCTACGCGGCGAGAGTGGCCTGTCTTTGTTGCACTATTTCAAGCGCTCCCGTCAGGACACGCTGGTCATCGTACTGACCAACCATTCCGATTCCCACCACGAGAAAAGCTGCCGACGGTTGGGCGCGGATCATTTTTTCGACAAGTCGACGCAATTCGAGGCCGTGCTGCCCGTGCTCGCGCACCAAGCGTTGCAACTGAATTGCTCCCAGTAGCTCGAGCTCGACGCGACCCGACGAAGCCGGTCGCGAACACAGGCGTCATCGTCCTACAGGAGCGTGCGGAAAGTCCGACTCCTCTTCGCCGTTCGTCCCGACACAGACACACTTTGGCGGAACGTATACCAATGTATGATTCTTGCCAAAGATACCAAGTCGCCAGCGCGTGCGGCGGGCTCCTCGCAGATCTCTGAAACGCACGAGCTTTTGGTAGCGAGCAGAGACACGCAAGAGGCTGTCGCCGAGCTGGCTCATAACCTCAATAACTTATTGACCCCGATTGTCGCGCTGAGCTCGTGTCTAGAGATGGACATGCAGGGCAATGCCCCGGTCCACGCACAAGCTCGCGAGATTCGCGTTGCGGCAGAGCTAGCGGCGCAGTTCGTCATACGCGCGCTGGAGTCGGTGCGCCGTGCCGCCAATACTCCACGGCTCGTGCACCTGGGCTCGGTCGTGAACGACATGCGTGCGTTGCTTCGCAGCGTTGCCGGACCGCGTGTGCGTGTCGACGTGAGCGTTACGCCGGGCACCGGGTTGGCTCGGGTAGACCGCATGAGATTCGAGGCGGTACTGATCGATCTCGTCAGCAACGCGCGTGACGCTATCGAAGGACAGGGAGTCATCGAGGTGAAGACCTTCAGTGCGACGCTCGGTGCCGAGCGAGCTCGGATGTTGGGGGAGCTAGCAGCGGGTGACTATGTCGTGATCGAGGTTCAGGACTCCGGTCAAGGCATTCCCTGTGCGTTGCGCCAGCGCATCTTCCAACGATTTTTCACCACGAAGCCTGCGGGTGAGGGCAATGGGCTCGGACTGTACCACGTGCAGCGCTTCGTCGACGACAGCGGCGGCGCCATCCGGGTGTATAGCCAAGAGGGCCAGGGTTCGACGTTTAGCTTGTATTTCCCTCGCGTCGAGGCCAGCGAGCTCAAGTCGAGCCGAGAGTAATCGCCCGAACGTGTGCAGCACTGCGAAGCAGCGGCGTAGTGCACAGAGGCAAATTGCATCGAAAGCAGCTCGAATGCGTTTGCATGTAACGTTGGGTAGGAGCGTTGCGTCTTCACGACCAGAACGAGGATCACCGGATCGTGAGGATTTATGCGACGTGACTCTTTTGTTGCCTTGGGTCTGTGCACGAGTCTTGCGTGTGCCACCGTTTTCAGTGCTTGCGGTGGAGACGATGACAAGCCACCGAAAACCGGCACGAATGGCACAGGAGGTAGCAGCACGCAAACTGGCGGCTCCGGTGGCGGCGATGCCTCGGGTGGTACCGGCGGTTCGACGGGTGGCAGCGATTCGACAGGCGGTCAGGGCACGGGAGGCAGCGCTTCGACTACCGAGGGCAGCGGCGGCACCGACAGCGCTGGCGGCACCGGCGGAACAGGTGGAGCAAGCAACACTACCGGAGACGCCGGTGCGGCCGGCGAAACCGGAAGCGGCCCGGAGTTCACCGAGGGCAAGGACATCTTTAGATACGATACCTTTGGCGACGAGCAGTTGTGGACAGACGTGCTCCGGATGCACGAGGTCATTTCGAACGCGGTATCACCGGTCACCGCGCTCTCGGTTGGCCTCAAGGTAGACGCTGCCGCGCTGCCGGAGGGTATTCTCGCTGAAGTCGACCTCGAAGACCCTGCGACTACGGTGGCTCTGCTAGAGCTCGACGCCGTGGTGGGGGTGCGTGGCAAGGTAGAAAACGGTGAGCTCGTCAGCGTGGGCATCACCTGCGCGCTTTGCCATTCGGATGTCGATGACAGCGTCATGGAGGGGATTGGCAACCGGCTGGATGGCTATGCGAACCGCGACCTCGACCCGGGGGCGATCTTGGCGCTATCGCCCTTTTTCGCCGATGACGAGGCTCAGCAGGTTTTGACCTCTTGGGGTCCTGGTTACTACGATCCGCGCTTCAATCAAGACGGCATCAATCACCCGGTACTCATTCCGCCCGTTTACGGGCTCTCGGCAGTCTCACTCGAGACCTACACCGGAGACGGCCCCATTTCTTACTGGAACTCGTATGTAGCTGTCACCCAAATGGGTGGGCAGGGGCAATTCTTCGATCCGCGGATCGGAGTGGAGGTGTTTCACAGCCCCGATCGCGTCACGCCGCAACTCCCCGCACTCTACGCGTATCAGGTGACGCTGGAGGCACCGGAACCGCCCGCAAATAGCTTCGACGCCGAAGCGGCGGCTCGGGGGCAATTGTTGTTCGAAGGCGAGGCGGGCTGCAGCGACTGCCACCAAGGCGCGGCGCTCACTGACGCAGGGCTGCGCCTGCACAGCCCCGAAGAGGTTGGCATGGAGCCTTTGACCGCTGAGCGAAGCGCGACCGGTCACTACCGCACGACTCCATTGCGAGCGCTTTGGCAGCACCCGCCGTACTTTCACGATGGCAGCGCCGCCAGCCTCGAAGCCGTAGTGGAGCATTACGACACCCATCTGGGCTTGGGACTCGAGGCCGAGGAACAGAGCGATTTGGTCGAGTACTTGAAGTCACTCTGAGGCTTGGAGCGTCAAGTAAAACCCGCGACTGGTCGAGGACCCCAACTTGGGATGAGTCCCGATGGTGTGTGACAACGAAGGGATGGTCCATTCGTCGACAACGACGTAACCCAGCTTCTTGACGGACTCGACGAACTCAACGCCGTTACGAATGTGGTAGGGCACCTCCGCCGTTCCGAAGTTCTCCAAGGTCACGATGGTGGCTCCCGCTCGGGTCGCGACCTTGTTCAGAATCAAATGGCGCGGCAACACCGCCATCTTCGCCAACAACTCCGGAAACGGAACGTCCAGGTACTGCAAAAGGCCGGACGCCAGTAATATGTCCGCCGGTGGGGCCGTGGAGATGTCGTCCAAAAAAGATAGCCGCGGCAGCTCGTCCAAGCGAGCGCGTTCGCGACCGGCCTTTACGATGTTCGGGACGTCATAGATGATCCAGTCGACGGCTTGCTCGTCCAGCTTCAGGTGCTTCCGAAACGCGCGGTATTTGGTACCCATGTGTCCGCCCGCGTCGACGAGGCACGTGCCGGATGACAGCAGGCGCTCCAGCCAAAAAAGCACGGGGTAATCCCAGAGCTCCACGCGGCACATGAGCTCGAAGCTGATGTTCACCACCTCCTGGTGGTCATAGCCCGCCAAGGCGCCGCGGCGAACGTTCGCCATCGCGTCCTCGTAAGTGGGAAACGCGCCTCGGAATCTATGCTGGCCTCTGGCCAGTAATGCGACACGATTGGCCACCTTTCGAGCGACCTGCGTCAGCACCTAGACAAAACTCCCGCTACGGCAATCACCGCACGAAACTA
>CBFGRJ010000043.1:0-28145 GCA_965651135.1 uncultured Myxococcales bacterium | reverse complement strand
CTCTCCAGTAATTAGGAAAGTTTTTGGTGTCTCACGCACGTTGGCACAGAGGGTTGAGGCTACCGCCGTCCTGCAGCGCTCGATCTTCGATGCGAAGCTTCCACGTCCCATTCGGGTTTTGCTCGTTGAGCTTGCTCAGGTTTTCTTCGGGCTTGAACCTGCCCTCGAAGGGTGCGGCCTGGCCCTGAATCGACTTGGTCCCCGAGTCATCGAACACCGTGTCCTTGAAATCGAACTGGACATCATGGGAGCGCTACGTGTGAATGACTCGGTGCCTTTGACTTGAGCCGCTGCGATTTAATGCGTGTTGTAGCGCGCATCAGCTAGGCCCAGGCCGGCGCGAGCGCTCGAGTTTCAATGGTCGAGAAGTTCGCGAGAGTGCCTTGGCGCGGCCGGCCGAGTATTTCACTACCCAGACGTCAAGTGTCCAGCCGATTTGACGGGCGAGGGTTGGCGGATCCGTCACTCGTGCGGCTCCTGTCAGTCTCGACTTTGTTTCAGAGATTCATTCGCGGGTCAGGGCGGCTGTGCCCGCCGCACTAGCTGCCGAGGGTGCGACATCGCCATTTCAGGATCTACAGAGCGGGTCATCGTTCGTGCTCTCAACCGATTGGAGCGACAGGCAGACCTTCGACGGACAACGCCATTGCGGCCCCGGACAACGGAACTGCGGTCACGGACAAAGGAATCCTCGCCCCGGTCGGGAGAAACGCCGTCCCGGACAAGGAGGTCGTCGCCCCGGACAACCAGATCGTCGTCCCGGACACACTGGCCTCATGGCTGCGGGCACGGCGCAACTCGACGTACAGCGTTCAAGAGAGTGGACGTGTCCAAAACTGGCGGATTCCGTCGCGAGACCCCTGGGTCGGGCTCGATCGCGCCTGGTTGTTGGCGCGGAGGAGGAGCGACCACCGGCATGATTTCATGGCTCCAGCAGCTCGCGACCTGATTATCTCGTTCACAATCAGCAAACCGTTCCTGTTCACCCAACGTTCTCAGGAGCCTTGTGTCCGAACGTCTGGACACAGCATCGCGATCGAACCCGCGGGCGAACGTATGCAAGCCTTCCTAATTGGCGATGCGACCGCCGCTACAATCGTTGAGGTCTACCGGCGCACGGCAGAAGCAAAACAACACCCATAGTTCCATCTCCATCGGGGAGACTTCAGAGCCCGGTCCAAGTGAGTCTTGCATGCGCATCGCGCATCGCGTATGATACCGACTGGTTGGGTCTGACAGATGCGGTTGAATGGGGATGCTCCGCGGGCAACGGAGCCAGGATCAGAGGCAGCTCCTGCTCGTGTTGCGCTACGCGTCTATGAGCCTGAAGTCATCAGTCACGCGGTGGCCGAGTTGCGTGAAATCGAGCGCCGCACAGGCCTGGAACGCACTTTGGCCATAGGAGCGCTCGTACTGGAAACGTTCTTCGGAGGCGACCCTCGCATCTGGCGCGATCGCCGGCGCAACAAGAATAGCTCGATCAGAAGGCTTGCCAGCCACCGTGACTGCCCTTTTTGCAAGTCCGCCTTGAACGATGCGGTGGGCGTGTACGTCGCCGTTCGTGCGCTGCCTTGTGTCCGGACGTTTGGACACATCACGTCGAGCCACGTGACGGCTGTGCTCCGCCTGCCCGTGAACGAGCGAGAGAACGTGTTGCGCGAGGCAGACAACCAGCGTTGGAGCGTGCGGCAGCTGCGCGAGCACGTCACCTCCGTTCGTAAGGCGGAAGGCGAACGGCGGGGTCGTCCGGCCGCAAGCGAGGTGGCGAGGGTCGTTTCAGCGCTCCGGAACGCCGTGAGCGAGCTCGAGAGCTGCGCTCGCAGGCTCACGCAGGTGGAGCTTGTGGAAGCGGGCACTCGTCAAGAGCTGGTCGCGCTGAGCGAGAAGATTTCCAGCGTGGACCTCAAAATCCGTCACCTTTGCGACGGAAGGCCGCGACTCGCGTCGGTGTTGCGTGATGCGGTGGAAAGGGAGTGCGCCAGCGCGTAGCAAACAGGAACAGCAAAGGCCGTGTCCGAACGTCTGGGACTCCGCCGGCTGGCGTTCGATGCGATACTCGTTTCAATTGGTTGTAGGAGTCCCAGTTCTCGGGAGAGCAATGCCGTTCGTGCAATGATCAAGAGCAGAATGGAGCTTTGCTCAGCCTCTCCCGGAGTGTTCACCCTTTTCCGGATGTTCTTCCAAGAGCGGGCGGGTCAGGTTCTGACTAGAGCCGCAGTCGTGTGTGGACTTGGGGCTGCTTGCAGCCCCTGCTTGCCGATCGGGGGAGGAACCTGGCGATCCGCGCACAACGAGATGTGTGAAACACTGGACCAGCGACCAGACTGTCGCCCCACACCCAGATGTTCGGCACAGGATCCGCAATGCGGGCCTGCACCTCTGAACACTTTTGAGGGCTGCTACAGACCAGGAGGGCGGAGGTTCCCCCTATCTCCTCAACCGAATCCATCAGGTGCGCTAGTCCCGCCGGAAGCCATCCGATGCGACCACGATGGTGAGTGCGTTGTGGCGAGCTGTGGCACCGCGTGTAGGAGTTATGGCTTTGCCGATCTCCCTGGGACCCTGTGTGCGAAGCCGACACGTACGAGCGCCCTGCTTTGTGGCTGCGTTCACGGTACGTGTCAGGTATTTCACCAGTAGACAACCACGGTGTATCCGGGCTCGCTTCACGCGCATGACCGGCGGCGGGTCGCGCCCAACAGGTTGACTAGTGTTTCGCGTGGGCGCACGGTTCCTCATCAGCGACCTCTTTGGTTGATTTTCGATTGAACGAATAAGATAAGCAGGATGCGTCTACGATAGCAGTCGTGGTCTTGCTCTTGACCCGGTACTCTCCGGTCATTCATCGGTTCGTGGGTGTTCTTACCCACATCACATGCGCGGAAGCACAGCTCCGGAGTTAGTAGGATGGTTGACTTCGCTAAAGTTAGGGCTGCTAAGCTGACTGCTCGAAGCAGGTTGCTTGCCATCCCTGGAGTACACGCCATTGGCATTGGAGCAAAGACGGTGGCGGGTCAGCGCACGAGCCAGCCCGCAATCATCGTCTACACGCGGAAAAAGCTCCCAGTCCACGAGGTTCCACAGCGGCAACTAATCCCTTCAGAGATCGACGGCGTTGCCACAGATGTCGTTGAGTGCCCTCCGCTCAGACTTGAGCAGGAGGACCCTGGTTCTTACCGACCGATTGTCGGAGGTTCTCAAGTGGAGGTTGGGGCAACAGCTGGAGGAGGGACGTTGGGCTGCATCGGCATCGTACCACCGAACGGCAAGGTCGTAGCGATCACGAACCAACACGTCGTTGCAGATCGCGAGAAGCAGAATACAACGCTCGCTTGGAGCCTTGGCGTAATCGCGGGCGGTCTTCAGCTCACGCTTGTTAGCCAGGACAGTGGCGGCAACAATGTGCCCGTCAGCCCCGCTGGAACCACGGTTTATGCCGCACTCAGGGTCTTCCCCAGCGATGTAGATCCTCCCAAGATGTATGACATCTTCGTTCAGTCTGTTGCGAATGACTCCGTCAACGATGTCGCCGAAGCAGTGGCGGATGCCGTTATCGGTCTGGGGGATTCGTCCGTAACGGCGACAGCGAGCGGAGGCATTGTAGCGATCACAGCGGTAGGGGACGCGATCGTTTTGATCGACCCGGGCGCCGCGGGTATTTCGAACCCCGATGTAATCGTCCATGGTCCTCCGCAAGTTGACCCGGAAGCCACCTTGCGAGCAGACGTCGGCGTGGGCTCCATTACGTTTAGCGGGGAGGTTTCTGATGATAGTTATGGCGTCTATGTGACGGTTAATCGGACCGGAGAAGTCACTGGCGGCTCGACTGGTGCCTTCGCGCCGCTGCAGGAGGATCAGAACTTGTCGTCAGTAGCCACAGCCGTAGCGGATGCCTTGAACCAGATCGCGTCGGTCTCCGCAACTGCCAATGGCCCTCAGGTGAGTCTCGCTCCTGTCGATCAGCTAGAGTGCATTATTTGGCGCGATGTTCGCGTCGGACAACCCACCAACTCCTTCGCATCAGCATGCAGCGCTTGCTGTTCTGATCAGGTGGGCGCGGTTCTCGCATCTAGTTTCGAGCACGACGTGGCGTTGGTCGAACTAGATGCGGGGGAGGAATATAAGGCTGAGATTCTGGAGATTGGATTCGTTACTGGCGTGCACAGCGTCACCGAACAAGAGGCCATGAACGGCCTGCCAATCCAAAAGCGAGGGCGCAGCACACGGCTCACGAATGGGATCATAAACGCTATCGACGTGGACGGAACCATCGGCCTAACGCCTCGCCGTTTCGTAGACGCGATGATGGTCAGCAGCGCCGAGACCGCGCCAGATCATTATTCGGAGCCGGGAGATTCCGGTTCCGCGTTGGTTCGAGTTGCGGGTGCGGCACGAGAGGTGGTCGGGATACATTTCGCTGGAGATGGCGCAGGCCTGATTGGAGCTGCGATGCCTATCCAACCAATCTTGGTCACTCTTGGGTTTGAGGTTGCCACCGCCACAGCCGATGACCAGGTTCATGAGGTCCCTGAAGTTACCGGTGCAGCAAGTATCCGGTCCTCCAGTAATGGAGCTGGGCGTCGTAACCCTATAGGGCCTGCACGAGCACAAATCCACAGTGTGGAGGCCAAGCTTGCTGCGAGCATGCGCGGCGAACACTACGTCAATCTCGTTCACCGTCACGCAAGAGAGGCGCTGGCTTTGGTGGACCGAAATCGTCGAGTTGGGGTAGCATGGCAGCGAAACGGCGGACCACTTTTGGTTCGTGCTGTATTGCAGATGCTGACAACTGAGGGGCACGCAATGCCGAGGGAGATATTGGGTAAACCTTTGGATGAGGCGATCGTAGCAATCGCCGGTGTTTTCAAGGAGCATGCCTCACAGCAGTTATCGCGAGACCTGGAGGCTGCCGTTAGCGACTTGTCTAATGTGGGGGGGAAGACACTTGAGGAAGTGTTGGATCTACTGAGGCTAGCGGATCATGGTGGGGAGTCATCTAGAAGCGAAACTGTGTGACAGTCTCGTGCGAACGATTCCTCCACCCCACATGCGAGCAGAATTGCTCAAACTTCGAGTTTGCTCATCAGATGAGACTCCACCAACCTGTGGTACCCAGGAAGAGTTGTCTTCCGCAACTGATTAGCCCTGAGTCTTTCTAAAGGGGAGTGGATCGATGCCACCGAAACAGCAAGGCGATGTTCAATGGCTCTCGGAACTCTCGAAAAAGTAGCGGCCGCAATCAGTTCTGTCGTTCAGAACCTCGAGACTCGGCTCAACCCCGACCAGGTGGTTGGGTACTTTGAGCAGCTTGGGACTAGATTTCCTGGCAGCCTGACGACACAGGTTGACTTTGGCGCTGCCACGGGAGCGGCGGGAGCGGTCCGTCCCATCTTGGAGGAGTTCAGAACTGCCGAAGCTGCGAACGACACTGCAGGCCTGCTGGTCACGGGTGCGCAGCTTGTGGGCCAGCTCGCGGAGGTATTCAGCGCCCTCGATGGCATCGCCACCCAGATTGAGTCTCAGGCTAATTCTTTTTCGCCCTTGACGCCGACACAGGTGGAGGGTTTCGCGGCCGGATTCACGAAAAGAGTTCTTGACCATGCCATTCTCAGGCACCTCGAAGCGAACAGGCCCGAGTATACGCATGCCCTGGTACTCTTGGGCCTGGCCGATAGGTTCGCGATCCCCGTTGTGGGCGCGAACCCAGAAGATCCGCCGGTCTTTTCACGTGAACTCAGGCTCGATCGTCTTGCTGACGCCTTGAGCACCCCCGCCGAGTACCTGCGGACGCTAGTGGGATGGGGAGACGAGACTTTCAACCCAATCCCTTTGCTCCAGCGGCTCGAGGCGTTCCTAAACCTCTTCACAATAAGCACCGTGATCGACACAACCGGAGGTTCCCCTGCCTTGGAGGCCGGCATTCTGTCGGTACTCGGGAACTCAACGACGAGTCCGCCGGGAATTGACGCAATATTGAACTTCCCGCTGCAGGATGGCTTTTCAGCTGTGGCGTCCATGCGCCCGGGCTACACCGTCAACGTCTCTATCACCGGAGGCATCGACGCTGGGATCCCTGTGACAATAGCGCCGCCGTCGAAGATTAGCGTCGGAGTGCCTGCCACCCTGAGGATAGAGTCACGCCTCGCTCGTACCCCGTTCGGCTCAGAGACCGCAGTTGTTGTACTTGGTCAGACAGGCGCTACACGCTTGGAAGCGGACGCAGTCAACTTTTCCGTTGGACTCGAGTTGAATCCCGGTGGGCCTGGTGCGACCGGCGACTTCTTCGTTCGCATGGAGCTCCAGGGTGCTCGTGCTGTCATGGACTTTTCCGAGGGTGATGGCTTCCTCAAATCAGCCACAGGCGGTAGCAGTGGCGCTGTGAACGCGGACATTGCCGCGTCCTGGAGTGTTTCGAGTGGCCTGCAGTTCGGGGGCGGGGGAAGGCTCGTCCTGCGTCTGCCGCTCAATGCGCAGATTGGTCCAGTGGACATCTCCGGAATCTACCTCTCGCTTGAAGCGGGTGGTGGTGGTTTTCCGCTGGAGATCTCCGTTACAGTGCGAGCCACACTGGGGCCAGTTCAGGTGGTTGCCGACCGCGTGGGTTTCGCTGGCACCCTCATGTTTCCTGCCCCACCAGCGCGTGGGAATCTTGGACCCGCCGACTTGAGCGTGGGGTTCAAGGCACCTTCCGGACTCGGCGTGAGCGTTGATGCAGGGGTCGTTCGAGGTGGAGGCTTCCTCTACATCGAACAATCCCGCTACTTCGGCGCCGTGGAATTGTCCGTCTTCGGCATTGCCGTGAAGGCCTTCGGGCTCATCGAAACCGTTCTCCCGGACGGTACTCCAGGCTTTTCCTTCGCCATCATCATCTCCGCCGAGTTCACTCCGATCCAGCTCGGTTTCGGCTTCACCTTGCTCGGGGTGGGCGGCTTGGTGGGCATCAACCGCACGGTGAACGTGGAGGCGCTCGGCACGGCCGCGCGCACCGGATCGCTGGCGCACCTATTGTTTCCTCGCAACGTCGTTCAAGACGCCCCTGCGATCGTTCACGACCTCGCCACGGTGTTTCCTGCCGCGCGCGGGCACTACATCTTCGGGCCGATGGCAAAGTTCGGCTGGGGTACGCCAACGCTCATCACCGGTAGCTTCGGCATCCTGATCGAGCTTCCGGGTCCGCGCTTCGGATTGATCGGTGTGGTGCGTATGCAGCTGCCCGATCCCCAGGCGGCAATCCTGAGCTTGCAGATGGCGATCCAGGGCTTCTTGGATTTCCCTGCCAAGCTGCTGTCGGTCGACGCCGGCCTGTTCGACTCGTTCGTGGCGGGGTTTGCTGTCGCTGGCGACATGGCCTATCGCCTAGGTTTTGGCAATAGCGCCAAGTTTTTGATGAGCATTGGCGGGTTCAACTCGGATTTCGATGCGCCCGCAGGGTTTCCGGAGTTGCGGCGCGCTTCGGTCGAGTTGGGAGTCAACGGCAACCCGAGTCTCACAGCATCGGGCTACTTCGCGCTGACCTCGAATACAGCGCAAATTGGCGCGCGCGTGGATCTGCGAGCGAGCGGTTTCGGCATTCGCCTGACAGGCTGGCTCGGGTTCGATGCATTGTTCGTGTTTTCGCCGTTCTCGTTTGTCGCGAGCTTCAGCGCGGGCATGCGGGTGAGCTTCCATGGGGCGGGTATCGGCGTTACATTGCGTGGAACCCTCAAGGGCACCAATCCATGGGCGATCTCGGGCAAGGTCTGTGTCAGCGTGCTGTGGTGGGACGCCTGCCTGAGCGTGGATCACACCTTCGGCAACCGCAATGTGGCCGCTCTGCCGGAAATCGATCCATGGGTTGGCAATCCCTCCGATGACCCTCGCCTGAGCGTCATAGGGTTGCGAGCGGCGGTGGCGGACGCACGGAACTGGTCAGGCTCGAATCCTCCTGCCGGGTTCAGCGTGGTGTCGCTGGCACGCGCAGCAACGCAAGGACGCACACTCATCGATCCGTTAGGCGCTGCTACGCTGCGACAGAAGGTTGCCCCGCTTCAAGAAGTGATCACCAAGTTCGGCGAGTACAAGCCGGTAGGGCACGACCGTTTCTTCGTCTCGTCGGTGTCGGTCAGCGGCATCGAGGTCGATGGGCGTCAGGAGGTCTTGGACGATTTCGCTCCGGCCCATTTCTTCGAGCTCAGCAACGCCGAGAAGTTGTCGATGGATTCGTATCAGCCGATGGTCGCTGGATTCACGATCAATCCCGATCGCACGACTGTCGGCTCTTCCGACTCCACGACAGTGGACTACGAAACGGACTTCATCACCGCCGACGGGGACTTCACCCACGACGCCGTCGTCTATAAACCATCGCCAACGCTCCTCGCCGGTCTTCTCAAGGGGCTTGCGCTGTCCAAGGGCATTCGCAGGACCGGCGCGCAGAAGTACGTCACGCCGAACAAGCCGAAGAAGGTGACGTTCGGACCCAAGCGTTTCTTGGTGGTCGACTCGTGCACATCGCGACCGAACACGGCGATACTGAGCACCGATGCCTCGCAAATACGGGCTTTTTCACAGCTGCGCCAGCATGTTGCCGCGAATCCCGCGGACCTCCATCGGTATCAGGTGGCTCCCAGCTTTGCGGCTCTGTAGCCTGGTTTCCTGCTACTCGATAGTACCGTGGTAAATGCCGCTGGACGTGCCGAGATAGATATTGTCGGGATCCGTTCCCCAGATTGCATTACAGGTAACGCTCAACCCTGGGTCGTGGAACTGCTGCCCAGAGGTAACCCACCTCCCCGTGCCGTCAGAGTAGTAAAGGAGGCCACCGGTTCCGCAAGCGTAGATATGCTCTTGGCTGGAACCCCAAACGGCGCCCAGCCCTTCGTCGCCGGTGAACTCGACCCCCCAGTTGCCGTCTCCGTTCGAGAAGAGTATGCTGCCAGCAGCAGCATAGACGTGCTGTGCATCCGAGCCCCAGAAACCATATACTGCTGCTAGGTCGGGCGCGTTCTGGGCCTGCCAGGAGCCATCCCCCGTGGAATGGTAGATGATCGGGCCAGTCGAGCCGGACACGCCAACGTAGATGTCGTTGGGGCCGCTGCCCCAAATCGAGCGGAGTGATGCTCCGTCTCTAATGGTCTGAGGCCCATCCCAGCCGCCATCTGTTAGATGGTACACAGAGGGAGAGCCGAGCACGTAGACGTCGTTCGGCCCAGAACCCCAGATCCCATCGAACGTGATGCCTGACGGGCGCACGTCGTGCTCCCAGACACCATCGCCGGTCGAGTGTAAGATCACGTTGGAATAAACCGATACATAGACGTCGTTTGGGCCCGAGCCCCAAACACCCGTGAGATTCGCGGCCGTCTCGGGATCTTGCTGTTGCCAGGTACCGTCACCGGTCGAGTGCTGAAGCAGACCAGAGCCCGCCACCGCATAGATGTCGTTGGGTCCGCTGCCCCAGATCGCACGAGCACTGGTGAAAGACTCGCGCGTCCAGGTAAGCTCGGGCGGCAGCAGTGGCCCCCCGCCGGAACCCGCCGATCCCGAGCTGCCGCTGGTCGCCCCTCCCGTGGTTGCGGTCGAGCCGCCCGATCCCGCATCCCCTCCGCTGCCTCCGGACCCTCCGGAGGACGAGGTCGCCAAGCCGCCCGTTCCTGAACCAGCTTCCGTTCCTCCGCTGCCTCCGGAGGATGAGGCCGCCAAGTTGTTAGAGGATGCTGCCTCACCTCCACCTGATGTCACGCCCGTCGAGCCCGGAGTAGCGGCGTCACCAGATTCCGAAGTTGACTTGGAAGAATCTGAGCAGGCAACAAGGTACCCGCCGCACAGACCTGCAAGGCTAATCATCAAAGCTTTATTCATCGCCGGAAAAGACTAGCAGTCTATAGCCGGACTCACCACCGAAGCCATGCGGCACTCGATCAACGCCTGGTCGGCAGCGTTCGTTGGGACAGCGAAAATACTTTTGGGAATCAGGTGCTTGCTTCAGGTGGCGCCCTCCTCGCCTGTGTGGTGATCTGCCTTCCGGCAGCAGGAGTGAGGCGAGTGGTGAACTCTCATAACATTCACAATGGAATGCCAAGGTCCGGCGCAGTCCAGCGGCAGGAAGTCTCACGATGAGCGACGGTATGCTCACCTTCGTATCATGGGTACGACGAGGCCTGGCGACGGGTTTTTCGAATCCCGATGATGGTATTACCCCGGCGGGGGCAACCGGCACATTGCCGGTCAAAGTCGACTTCGATGGCATCTCGGAGCTGGACTCACCGGAGGTGAGTCTCCCGCTCATCGGCCCGGGTGAAATCGTCGGGCTCGATACGAATGTGATCGTGCGCGTGTGGCCGCGACCGGACGACATGGACGCGGAGTCTCGATCGTACGCCCTGATCGAATTCGACCAGGCTGACCTGCCGTGGCGCTACACACCGGCCACTAGCAGCGCGGATCCAAGTACTTTGCAGGATCACCTGCGTCCCTGGTTTTCGCTAGTGGTGCTCGAGGCGAGCGAGGGATCATTGGCTCCGCCGACCCCCGACCAGAAGCTGCCTGTGCTCACGGTTCAGAGCCAGACGAGCTTGCCGAACCCCTCCGAGCTTTGGGCGTGGGGACATACGCAGTTCGAAGGTGCCGAAATCGATCCAGGGCTGGCGAGCCAGAAGATCGCGGGAGCTCCAGGGTTGTTCACGGCGCGGCTGATGTCGCCGCGTCTGCTCTTGGCGAATCAGGAGTACCTCGCGTATTTGGTGCCCACCTTCGAGCGAGGCAAGCTGGCGGGTCTCGGGGTGAACCCGGAAAACACGGACGCGCTCGACGATGCGTGGGACTCCAGCAGCTCTGAGCCCGTGGATCTGCCGGTCTACTTCAGCTGGCGCTTTCGCACGGGAAGCATTGCGAACTTCGAGGAGGCGGCGCGCTTGCTCAAACCGTTCGTGCTGCCGGCAACGGTCGGACGGCGCGATATGGACGTGCAAGAGCCTGGCCTCGACCTTCCCGAGGCTTCGCTGGGCTCGCTCCCCGTCGAAGGCGCGCTGATGTCCGTGGCCGCGTTCAACGAAGGCCCGCCGGAGTGGCCGGAACCCGAGCGCGGCACCTTCATCGAAGCCATCAAGGGGCTCGTCAATGCTCCAGCGGAAGCCGCCGAACCAGAGCCCGTTTTGGCGCCGCCGTTGTACGGCCAGTGGTATGCAGCCGACGATACGCTGAACGAAGAGCGCCCCACGGGAAGCAATCCTCCTTGGTATCACCAACTCAATTCGGACCCGCGCAACCGAGTCGGCGCCGCTCTGGGCACCAAGGTGGTCCAGAATGAGCAGCAGGCGCTTTTAGCGAGTGGTTGGGATCAGGTCGAAGAGATCAAGAGCATCAACGAGAAGCTCAGGATGCTCCAACTGAGCCGGGGCATGCTGCTGCGCTTGTACACGCGTCACTTCCAGACGGTTGGCTTCGAGTACTTCTTTCATCTCACTACCAAGGTGAAAGCGCGCGTCTTGTGCGGCGACGAGTCCGTCTGCAAACGTTTGGTCGATAGCCCAGTCTTCAACGGGTTCTTGTCCTCGGCGTGGCTGCGCCAGTCGCGTCCGCTGGGGCCGCTGGGGCGCATGCAGGGGCGGCCGACCCTAGCCGGGTTCATTCCGGATCTGCTGCGGCAACTGAACGATTGCCGCGGCCCCGTTGCGCCGCCACAGATTCCACCCCCCCACAATCCGAATGGTGGTCCTCTGCCTGGAGGCGGTACCCGGATTTGTGTGTTGATCGAGACCCTCGAGGAGCTGGGAAGCGATGTGTTGCTGTTTTGGGGTCTGGTGATCTTCTGGGTGTACCGAAAGCTATTGGTGACTCAGAACGGCGATTGCTGGTGGATCGCAGTGAGAGCACTCCGCCTCGCCATCATACTGATCCGGATTGCCATCGATCCAGAGGATGTGCGCCGGCGCTGCCGTTGGCTCGAGCTCAGCTTCGACAAGAGCGACCTTGTATCAGCGCGCCCGCTGCCCAACCTGGTCTCGCTGCCGAGCATCCCACCCGGTTTTTCGTTCGCACCGCTCGTGACCACGCTGCCGACATTGGGTGCCCCGGGTTCGTCGGACACGGCTCTGGCCGCGGAGATTCGCGCGGCTCTGGTGGCGGTGCTGGACGCCCTGGTCGATCCGCCACAGCTCAGCTGTCCCGACCCGACCGATCTGGACGTGTGCCACACGCATCTGGTGACCCAGCTCATGCCTACAGTCACGGTCGGCAAGCGAGTGACCGACCGCATCGGCATCGGGGTCGGAGTCGACTGGAATCCCAAGGATCCACTGGAGCCGTTGCTCTTGTTCCCGGAGTACGAGAACCCCATGTACGTACCCCTCAACGATATCTCGTCCGACTGGCTGCTCCCCGGCATTCAGGCGTTGAAGCGGGATACGGTGAGCCTCGCCGTGACTAACCAAAAGTTCATCGAGGCATACATGGTGGGCCTCAATCACGAGATGACGCGCGAGCTCTTGTGGAACGAGTTCCCCACGGACCAGCGCGGCACCTATTTCCGCCAGTTCTGGTCTATCGCAAGACACATCCTCGAAAATGGTTCTACGTTGCCAGACACGCAGCTGCGCGACATCGAACCCATCCGTCTCTGGTCGAAGGACGCGGCATTGGGCGACAACAGTCCGAGGCCGCCACCGCCTACCGGTCCGACGCTCCCGTTTCTCGTGCTGGTGGTCAAAGCACAGCTAATTCAGAAGTACCCCAACGTCATCGTCTATGCCCAGCGCATCAATCCAGCGGGCACCAGCCTCAGCGGTGAGGATCCACGTTACCCGATTTTCGACGCCATGATCGGTGGCGATACGGCTTTTTACGGGTTCGATCTCACGGAAGCCGATATTCGCAACGACACCAGGTGGTACTTCGTGCTTCAGGAACAACCGGGCGAACCGAAGTTTGCCGACGAGGAAACGACTCCGCGACAAGATCACCCATACACCGAAAACCCTGCGAGCTTCGGCACGAGCGCCGGTCTGTTCGCAAAAGATACCTTTCTCCGGCCATTCCGGCTCGGCATTCAGGGCATCGCCCTGCTGCCGCCGGCGGAGGCATGACGCGCCATGGCCATCACGGTTCGCAACGATGTCGAAGCTGCTCGTACTGCTTTTGCAGCGGCGCGCAGCACGCTGATCGACCGGCTCTACGAGTTCGAAAGCGCGCGCGACGCCCTCACGCAGGCAAAGCGTACCCTAACCGGTAGCGATCTGGAGGACGTCGAAACGGAGCTGCAAGAAGCAGACACGGCGCTGCGCGACGCTCGCGCGCTGGAAAGCCAACGTCAGGGTGAGCTGGCCACCGCTCTGAATGCCTGGATCGCCACCGATGCCTCTCCAGTGACGGACCCGCTCGGTTCGGCCGAGGAGGACCTCGGGCGTCTAGAATCCGCGACACCGATCGTGCTGTTCCCGATTCGCATCGAAACGCGCTTTCTGAACAACGAGCTTTGGGTCCGAGTGTTTCCAGACGAGATCTTCCTCGATACACACGAGGTTGCACTCACGGTCGAGGAGCGAGAGGCGGCTCGCACCTATTACACGAGGCTCAACGAAGAAGAAACTATCACCGAGCGTGAGCTCTGGCGCGATCTGATTGCGCGCTTCGGAGTGCCACGCTCCGCTTACATTCTGCGCCAGATGCTGCCGGTGTTTGGCGGGGTCGGTTCGACCTCGACCTGGTCGGATTCATCGACGCTCTGCGGCGGTACGATCACCGGAGGAACCCACGAGGATCTCTTTTTCCCGGAAGTTCAGCTGCGCTCCTCGAACTGGACCAAGCCCGGTGAAGCGGTGCTGCCCGATCGCTGGATGGTCGTGGTCTATCGGGGCAACGACAAGCGCTACACCTTGGGCAATCGCATCATCGAGCCACTGTCGATGACGCCCGATCCGAAGCTCTTGGCTGAAGAAAACTTGAGCGACGTGATGCCGACCACCGGCGGCAGCTACAAGATCGACGACAAGCTGCGCTGGACGGTCGACTTTCAGCGCGCCGTCGACGTGGGCATGGGTATCCGGGTCGCGCTGCAAGGCGACGAGTGGAACACGGGCTTCGATCGCGTGGTCGTGGTCGGCGTCAAGACTTCGATGGGCGCGGTCGACACCTCGCGCATGCTGGAAAAGCTGATCGACGCCCACCACTACACGCGAGGCATCGCAATGGTGCGCCAGGGCTCGCCCACCAACAACACGGATACTCAAACCACGCCCTACCCACCACCCGACGACGCCGGGAGAACCAGCTTCGCCGTCGAGCGGATGCGGGCCCCCCTGGACCGCGACGTCTCGCACCACTGTTTGCCCAAGAACGTAGATGGCTACCATCTGGCCCGAATGCTCGGGGTACCGAGTGGGGTTATGGCCAATGTCGATCGAGCAGACGGACTCGAAGTGGCGAACAGTGCGGCCATGAACCGCGTGCTCTGGTACGGCACGCTGGGCTACTTCATGCGGCACATGATGGATGCGGCCATCGCGGGTCAGGATCCCGTCTTCACTTCGGCGCAGATCGAACAGGCGAGCAACTACTTCGTGCAGAACGTGCTGTCTCGCGGTCCCGCTCCCGCTTTTCGCGTCGGAGGCACTCCCTACGGCGTGCTGCCCATCGCCTCGCTGGCGGAATGGCAGCACACTGATCCGGAGTCTGAAAACCCCAGCGAGCAGATCGAGATCGCGCTTCGAGAACCGCTGTTGCGCCTGCTCGGGATCTGGCTCGATGGAACCTGGCAGGTTCCCCGCATCGGCGCCGACCCGGAAAACCCCGACTATCAATTGGCCCAAGTGCTGGCCAACTACCCCAGTGCCCGCGAATTCTGGTTCCGCTACGGAAAAACCTACGAATACACCTTCTGGGAATACTTCATTCAAGGCTGGAACCCTCAGGCGCTCTTCGAGCATCTGCTGCGTCAGACCCGGGACACGTTCGAACGACTGGGCCTGGAGATCCTTCCGGCCGTCGGCACGACCCGCTGGCATGACCGGTCGCTGTTGTACACCCTTCCGATCGTTGCATCCGAGCTGAGCGAAACCAATGCGCTGGTTTCCAATCCCATTGCCGCGCTCCGCAGCTTGATCACGGACGATACCGTTGGAGCCCAGGCAGTCAACGAGGACACGTATCTACCTGCCGAGGCCCCGCGCACGTTGCTACGGGAGATGCTGCGCCGCTCCGCGCTGTCGCTGTACGCGGGCATCGTGGCCTCGCTCGACCCCACGATCAAGTGGGTGGAGCTCGGCGTCTTTGGCATTCCGGCAATTCCCATCCAGAGCATCATCCCGAGCCTGTACGAAGCGGACAGCACGGGGCTCATTCGTAGCGCCACCGAGGAGACAAGCAGCATCAATGCCGTGGCGCGCTTCTCGAACGCCCTGACGTCGCTGACGCAGGTGCCCACGGCCGAGCTGGACCGACTGTTCCGTTGCTCGATGGACGTGTGCTCGCGACGCATCGACGCTTGGGTGAGCGCCTTCGCCTATCGGCGCTTGACCGAGTTGCGCGGCGTGCAGGAGTCCGAGCGCCTGGCGACCGTCGGGGACTTTCTGGGTGGATACGCCTGGCTCGAGAACGTGAAACGTGTCGAGCGCAGCCTGGAAGAAGTGCAGCCCGGCTCGGGGCGCATGGCGGAGCGACAACCCAGCAGCGGAGGCTTCGTGCACTGCCCGTCGATGACGCACGCTTCGGCGGCAGCGCTGCTGAGAAACGCCCATCTGAGTTCAGCCAGCGACGACGCCGGCACGTTTGCCGTGGACCTTTCGTCACGCCGCGTGCGCACCGGGCGCGAGCTGTTCGAAGGCGTGCGCAACGGCCAACACCTGGGAGCCTTGCTGGGCTACCAACTCGAGCGCGGGCTGCACGACAATCACCCCGGCGTCGGAGACACGATCCGCTTCGCGCTACGTCGAAAGTACCCGCTGGTCGCCAACAAGAACGGGGCTGACATGGGTGAGCCGGCGGAGTCGATCGCGGCGCGCAACGTGGTAGACGGCGCCGCACTCGTCAACGACTACTTGGCAGGAACGCTGGACTTCTCTGGAGAACCCGACCTGCCCACGCCGGGTCAGGCGAACTTCGGCCTGATCGAGACCGAGCTGAAGAAACTCGTGGAAGCTTACGACGCGGCTGCGGACCTGCTGACGGCCGAAGCGGCGTTTCAGCTCGTGCGGGGCAACCTCGAGGCAGCGTCTCCAACGATCGCCAACGTGGTCGAAGGTCGCATTCCTCCCGATAGCGTGATCTCGCGGAGCGCGCGCGGCGGCACAGCCATCTCGCACTCGGTCTCGTTGGTGTTCCATCAGACGAGCGCCGTGGAAATTCCCAGCAACTGGCCCGCGCCTACGCCGAGGGCTCTGACCGAGCCCGTACTCGATGCCTGGCTCGGGCAGCTGATCGGCGATCCAGCGCAGATCTCGGCGACGGTCAGCTATTTGGACGAGAACGGTGACGTGATCAACAGCGTCGGTGGACAACCAAGCGTCGAGGTCACCCTGAGCGAACTCGGGCTCCGACCGCTTGATCTTCTGGCCATGGCGGAGGCGGTGGTCCAGGCAAACCAAGGAGGCATGCTCGACCGGCGCATCGTCGATGTGGCGCTCAACGACGCCCAGCGCGCACCCGAAGCGACGCCGGCCAAGATTCAGGTCGACTATCTGGCTTCGGCAAACGGCTTTCCGTCCGCCATCGAAGTCTTGAATGTCGCTCAGGCGGTGCTGGGCGCAGCACGGCCGCTCAAGGCTGCCGATCTGGTTGCGCCCGCCGAGGCGGAGCAGGCCGACAGCGATGAACAAGAGGCTGGCACAGCCAGTGATCCAGCCCTGACCTATTACCAGCGCAGCATCGACGCGGAGCAAGCACTGCAGCAGACTCGTAATCAACTGTTCACGGCCATTAATTCCCAGACTGGCCTGCGCACGGCACTGATCGAGGCCGCGTTGTTCGCGGAGCTCTCGGCCTATCCGGACCCTGTGGTCAGCGACGAGGCGGCACTGGCGCCCGCTGCGCAGGCGATGCTGGCGGAGCTGGAAGCGCGGCTGGAAGCGGCTCCGGACGGGCCGTCGCCCCCGGAGGACGCCAGTACAGCGGAGGTCGTCGAGAACGCACGCCAACGGCTGACGGCTGTGTTCGGCGACAGTTTCGTGAGCCTTCCCGAGTTCGCCCCCCCTGCGCCTGCTGAGATTGCGCTATCGCTCGCCGCGCGCAGCACCCTGTTGACCGTCGGAGGGCAGCTCGATGAAGACGCGCCGGATCGGCATCTACAACAAGTCATGCGGTCGAGACCGCGTCTGAAGCGCTACCGAAAGCTCAACCTGTACGCCCGCACCCGTGGAGTGGGCCGTCCGAAGGTTGAGGTGGTGCAGCTACCCCATACGCCGGGTGAGCGCTGGCTCGGGCTACCGTTCGACACGCCTCCCGAAGAGGGGCGCGCCGCGAAGTTGCTCTTGAGCTACGAGCCGAGCCTGAACCCGACGGAACCTTGGAAAGGACTCGTCATCGACAACTGGAACGACGTCATCCCCAAGCAGCACGAAGAAAGCGGTGTTGCGGTCCACTATTCCAGCCCGCAAGCGCAGGCTCCTCAAGCGGTGCTGGTCGCCGCACCCTCGCGTCAGACGGGCTTTTGGAGCTTCGCCGAGCTTTTGGCGTCTCTGGAGCAGACGATGGACCTGATGAAGGTGCGCGCGATCGAAACGGAGCACGTGGACATCAGCCAGGTGTTCCCGCCCTTGGTGATCGGGCAAAACCCGAGCATCCAGAACTCCATCACCACAGACCTGGGAGGAGCCTTGGCCCAAGCGATTCGGGAGATCTTCAGTGGCTGATATCTCGTACGTGCAGCGCGTCGAGCCTCGGGCCAGCGCGCAGAATTTCGTCCAGAACTACGCGGCCGAGGTCCACGACGCGTTGTGGTTTCTCACGCGACAGTGGCAGGTCGGCGAGTTTGTCGGGGAAGACACCGGCTCAGTGGCGTTCATGGAGTATGGGCAGACGACGGCCAAGATGCCCGGTTGGCGCCCGTCTTCGGAAACCGCGTTCAGGCAGGTCGACCAGGCAGCACCGCTCGAGCGTCAGGCCTTGAACGAGCCGTTCGAGCCGGACCTCGGCACGGCGGTCGAGCTGGGGCACGATTTCGCGGACATTCTACGGAATCAGCTGGGGGACGCGGGCGCTCAGACGATCCTCACTCTGTTCTTGGCGGCCCCTGACTTCCAAGTCAACCCGATCGAGGACGAGAGCCTGGTCGATCCCGTGGATCCTGCCACGACGCGATTTTTGACGGTATGCGCCGGTCGAGTCGTCAATGGCGTCGCCTTGTTCAACCTCGGCGTGGGCATTGAGGACGGGAGCCAGAGCGTGCCATCCGAAGTCACCACCGATGCCGGGCAGGTGACTCAAATCGAAACGGCTCTGCAACCTTTCGTCAATCGAACTCGCCGGGTTTTTGGCAACGTCGCGAACTTGGATCCCGCCGCGTGGCAGGCACGCCGGCTCGAGTACAGCCTCGAGGTGGAGGCTGTCAATCCGAATCCGGAAACCGGCGCGCCCGCCGGTCACGCGCTGAGGGCCTATCCGGACAGCGACGGCGAGTTCGATTGGTATTCCTTCGACGCGGCAGCGGTTTTGCCGAGTACGGGCGGCGACGCGCCCACCAGCCGTGTAGAGGCCGTGGTGCCCGCACGCGTGGAGTTCGATGGCATGCCGTCGACTCGCTTCTGGAACTTCGAAGACAACAACCTGCCCATTCCCCATATCTCGGCGGAGGCAGACGACATCGTCAAGCTGCTCGTCACCCACTTCATGACCATTCACAGCAACGACTGGTACGTGTTCCCAGCGGAGCAGGAAGTCGCTGCTCTGACTCGGACCAACTACGTGGTAGTCCACGACGTTTTTGGTCAGGAGATTGTGGTCAGGCGTGCAGACGCGGACCAGCCGATGGCCGGCACCGACCGTTGGACCATGTTCAGCATCAGCGACGACTCGGGTTCCATGCCGAGCGTCACCGATTACTTCATCATGCCCCCCAGCGCAGGCCCCGCCATGCAGCTCGGTGCCGTGCTGGAAGACGTGCGTTTCGGTCGCGACGAGATGGCCAACATGGCGTGGGGTATCGAACGTATCACCACGAGCCCGATTGGCGAGCAGCGCTCGGGGAACGAACGCACGGCTCAGATCGACGAGGCCCTGCCGGAACCAGAGCCGCCGCCGATCCAGAACAACTTCCCACTGCGGTATCTCATCGAGAGCCGCGTGCCCTACCATTGGATCCCCCTCTTGCCCGTGCAGCCGAATGTGGGCAATCCTTCGATTGTGTTGCGGCGGGGAGGCGTGTTGCAGGATCTCGGGGAGGGAGATCCTGTCCCGGTCCCGTCGGTCAGCTCGATCCTCAACCCACCCCTCGGCAACGTCCCCTACGACATCGAGGAGGAAGAGATCGCGCGCTCCGGCTTGCGCGTGGAGCGCGTCGTCTATCGCACGCGCTGGGTGGACGGCAGCACCCACCTGTGGGTGCAGCGCCGCCGCAAGGTCGGTGCCGGCGAATCGCAGAGCGGGCTTCAATTCGACCAAGCCCTTGTCAACCAAACCTAGAGAGCCAACATGCCCACGCCGCTTCCGGACCCCGCTTCCCTGGTCAGTGCCCTATTGACCCTTGAGAATTCGCTGACCGATTTCGAACGCGACCGCAGCAACCAGCGTTTCACGGTCCAGAGCAGTGACCTACTGGTGAGCGCCACTGTGGACGGCATGCTCCGAGTCGTTTCCATTTTCATCGCCAGGTCTCAACTGGCACTCGGAGCACCTGCGCTGGCCGCGAAGGTCAAGGATGCCGTCAACGCCGCGCTGGAACAGGCCGATCAGGCCAGTCGAACCAGTGTGGCTACCTTTGCCAGTGCCCTGGGCCTGCCGGCGCTGCCCGGCTTCGGGTCGGCCATCCCCGACTACATGGATTTCGGCATCACCGCTGCCGAGCTCGAAGCCAACGGAATAGCCAATAACCCGTGCGAATCGGGGCAGACCCACGAATGCCGTAAAGGGCCGGTGGTCGCTGTGGTGAATGCCAAACGCCGCGTGGTCAATTTGGTGTTCGACGAGCCCTTGCCAACCATCGCCGAGCAGCTAGCTGTCCGTGCTCGCGAGGCTATCAATTGCGCTGATGACCAGGCTGCGGACCCTGTGGACGACCCAATCATCGACGTTGTCACCGGGTCACCGAGCCTGAGTGGCCTCGTGCTCTACGCCAAGGGCGGGCTCAAGCTCAACGACCGCGTCAAGGTTCAAACTCAAGACTGTACGGACTGGGCCACAGTGGTCAATGCCGGATTCACCGAGACCAACATCGGCGTCCAGACGGATGTGGGCAACATCTACAGCCGAGCTCACGTAGTCGTCCGCGATCGAGGCCGCGTGCACGGCTTCATCCGCACCTCCGACACTGTGGAGACTCAGAACCTCACCGAAATCGACGGGCCCATCACGGAGAACATCCCCCTGGTGCTGCCCGATCTGGTCTTGAACGTGACGTTTCCCGGGAGTACCCAGGGGACCATCGAGCTCGAGCCGAATCAGCAGCAGACGGCCGCCCCGGGCTACTACAACAAGCTGCACGCCAAGTCCGGCGCGCAGGTCTTCTTCAGCTCGGGGATCTACTACCTCAACGAGTTCTTCCTCGAACCCGATGCGAAGCTGTGGCTCAACCAGGCCATGGGACCCATCGTCATTTGGGTGAAGAATGGTTTCACCTATCGGGGCCAGATCCATGTCATGGGAGGAGGCTTCCCGCGCTTGTTCATCGGCTATCTCGGGACGAATCTCGCCGTCGTCGAGCGCGTCTTCCGCGGCACGCTCTCTGCTCCCAACGCAAAGATCAACATCGCCAGCGTCCCGGAGACCTACGAGGGGGCGTTCCACGGCAAAGACATCGAAGCGTTTCCGGACGCGAAGATTTGCCATCGGCGCTTCGAGCTGCGCTACGACCAGCTGCCAGGCGCGACTCCTCCTCAGGATCCCTTCGATCCGGTCGTCGACCTGGGCTTCGAAACACTGGCAGGTTGGTCCTCCCCGCAGGCAGCGCTTTCCTTGGTCACGTCGCCCCTGAGCCAGGGTCAGCATGCCCTGCGCATCGCGAACGTGACCGGAAGCACGGACATCCTCAGCGCAGAGTTGTCCACGACGCTGGCAGAGCAAGGTGCCACACGCTTCTTGGTGGACCTGTGGATCCCTTCGAATCAGCCCAACCCGAGTTTCATCGGATCGCTCAGCGCGATCATCATGATTCCCAGCGCGGGAATCAACATCGCCAATCTCGGCGCCATAGGGCTAACGGGGTTGCCGCAAAACCAGTTCGTTCCGCTCGAATTCTCGATGCCGACCGCGCTGCAACAAGCGCTCGACGGCAGCCACAACGATGTGTCGATCCGCCTCGTGCTCAACGTCAACAGTGGATCTGGACCCTGGTTCATCGATCACGTGCGGTTCGCGCCACCAGCTCCGGAACAGCCTCCGGTCTCCTTGGACTCGATTCTGAGCTTCGAGGACATCAGCAAGTGGAGCTCGCCACAGGTCACGCTGACCACCGCCACGTCGCCGAAAACGCACTTGCAGCGCGCTTTGCGCCTGCCGATCATCCCCGGCTGGACCGAAGCGATCAGTGTGCCGTTCAGCAGCGGCAGCCTCTCGGCCAACCAAGGCAAGATCCGCGTGGACGTTTGGGCTTCCTCCAATCAGCCCAACCAATGGTGGCACGGCCAGTTTTTGGTCCGCTTCGACATCCCTTCGTTGGGGATCCAGAACGCGCAAACGCCATCCGCCGAGCTGACCCCGCTACCGAAGAACACCTTCAATACGATCGAGCTCGATCTGCCCCAGAACGTCAAGGATGCCATCAACGGAAACCACCCAGACGTCGTGGTCAAGGCTATCGTAAACGGCACCCCGGGGTCGGGTCCATACTATTTCGATAACATCCGCTTCGACCCGCCACCGCCACCGCCACCGGCCCCCAATCTCGATGCGATCCTGAGCTTCGAAGACCTGAGCAAGTGGACCTCGCCGCAGGTGACACTGTCCACGGTCACGTCACCGAAGACACACTTGCAGCGCTCGTTGAAGGTCCCGGTCGTGCCGGGCTGGGTCCAGGTGATCAGCGCCGAGGTCGTAACCCAAAACCTCAGTGCACCGCAAGGAAAGATCAGAATCGATGTCTGGGTTTCTTCGAATCAGCCCAACCAATGGTGGCACGGGCAGTTTTCCGTTCGCTTCGACATCCCTTCCTTGGGGATTTTGGATGCGGAAACGCCCGTCGCGGAGCTCACGCCATTAACCAAGAACCAGTTTCACACCATCGAACTCGCTCTCCCCCAGAACGTCAAGGATGCGATCAACGGCAACCAACCTGATCTCGTCGTGAAGCCCGTACTCAACGTCTTCCCGGGGTCGGGCCCCTATTACCTCGACAACGTTCGATTCTTGTAACCGGCGGGAAAGGTGCCCTCTCGTGCACTGATTGAGCGCGCCGAAAGATTGCGCAGGCGCGGCACTCCTCACAAAGCGCTCAGCCTATTGACGGCGGGACTCAATCAGCCCCACTCAGGCGAGGCGTGGCTGCGGCTGAAGCGAGCGGAGTGCTACTCGGATCTCGCGCGTTGGGAACTCGCGGAAAAGGAGAGCCGAAAAGCACTGCAGGCGGGTATGATGAACGCGACGCCGATTCTGGCGCGGAGCTTGCTGGAGTTGCAACGTGCCCACGAAGCCGCCACGATCCTGGAGTGTCATTGTTGGGGCAACCCTGACAATTCCCGGGATTGGGCACTGTATGCCAGAGCGCTCTCGGCTGCGAGCCGGCACGACGATGCGATTCGCGCCATGGCGCGCGCGCGCACCAGCGATCCGAACCTAACCATCGACATGAGCGACATCTTGATTGCGGCCGGCAAGCATACGGACAACATTGCCCTGATTCGTCACGAGCTTGGCCGGCTCCAAGGGGGGCCGTCACGCGCCAATCCAAGCGGCGGAACAGGCGCGTCGGAGCAGGCGCGCCTCTGGGCAAACCTGGGTTTCAGCCTGAGCGCGCTGGGCGAGTCGGCGCCGGCTGTCAATGCCTTCAACCAGGCACTCGGCATCGATCCAAAGCTCCCGGGAGCACGCTGGGCGCTGGGAGTTTGCCTCCTGCGGCTGGGACTTTTCGAAGAAGGATTCGCTTGCCACGAGCACCGACAAAAGGCGGCAGGTGAGTGTCGGCGTCTGGGAGTCAAGCCATGGTGCGGAGAGCCGCTTTTCGGAAAGCACTTGGTGGTGACCATCGAACAGGGCTTCGGCGATACGGTACAGTTCATCCGCTTCCTGCCTCAGGCGCGGCGCTTGGCCCGCAGCACCACCCTGATAGCGCCGCCGAATATCGAACGGGTGCTCAGTAGCAACCCAGATTTCGGTGAGCTCCGGACCACTCATCCCGGATTTGGGTTCGGCGACCACCAGACACTGATCATGAGCCTGCCGCACCGCCTCGGCGTTGCCGGAAATCTCGAGCAGAACATGGGGCCATGTCCGTACCTTTTCGCAGAGCCCGCTCTGGTCGCTGAGTGGCGCCGTCGACTCCCGCAAGGCCTGAAGATCGCGTTGGTCTGGCAGGGCAACCCCGCCTATGGCGGTGACCGCTGGCGTTCCATGCCCTTTACGTATTACGAGCCGCTGGTTGCTCGCTTCAAGAAGGGTGTGACCTTCTTGAGTCTTCAGAAACACTTCGGGCGAGAGCAGCTCGAAAGCTCACTCGTGCGGGATCATGTGCTCGACCTGGGCGACGAGATTGACAACGGTTCGGACTCTTTCGTCGATTCGCTGGCGATTCTCTCACTCGTAGACTTGTTCATCACCACCGATACGGGGCTGGCTCATCTGGCTGGCGCGGCGGGCGTGCGAACCTGGCTGCTACTCGGTGCCGTGGCGGATTGGAGGTGGGGAATCGATCAGCGGCACTCCCTCTGGTACCCAACGATGCGCTTGTTCCGCCAATCGCCCACGGGTGACTGGTCGGGCGTGATCGAGCAGGTCATGATCACCCTCGATAGCCAAGCTCAGCGGGCCTAGAGGCCGAAACCTTCCGGCAGCGCAACGGCTGACGCGGCATCGGCACGCCATTCGGCATCGAAATCGTGTGCTCTGTGAGCGACTCCGCCCCAGGTCGTCGGCACTGGGGCATGGTCCACCAGGGAGGGGACGTGCAGGTAGATGGCCGTGACACGGGACGCTATGCGGGGCATTCGCTGATCGGGATTGCCCTGAACTCGGTCCCAATTGGCGTCCAAATAGCTTGCCATCGCTGGCGTCATGACAAGGGCTTGGGCACCCCACAAGAATCGTGGATGCGCCACCGCGTAGCGCTCCCCAGGGCGTTGCACGATAAACGGTTGAGACGGATTATACAGGGATGCGTAGAGGGCGCCACCGGGCGGTACGTTGTGGAGCAGCGGCCAACTCAGGAGATTGTGGGTGAACCACCTTCCAAAAACCAGGTCATCCTCGAGCAGCAGGACGCAGCGCGTCGGCGCCTCCGCAGCGCGCCGAATGACCCGCCGCCAAGTACGATGGATCCGTTGAATCCTCGACTCCCCAATACCATCGTCCATGACGATTTCTGGCTCCGCTGACCAGTGGGTTTGCGCCAGTGCGCGGAGCGTCGCCTCCCGCGTGGCGTTGCGGTCCTCGCAAGAGAGCATGAATGAGGAAAACAGATTCGCGATTCCTTGGCTCATGTGTCAGACAGCGGGCAGCGGATAGGACTTCTGCTCGCCGACCTCGCTTCCAACGAGCCGATCTATCTCTTGTTTGAGCGCCGCTCGCAGGTCGTTGTTCTCACAAACACTGCGCGCGACCTCTACGAAGGTCGCCCCGAATCTTTCCTCCCGCTGAAGGTCTCGCAGCTCATCTTCGGCAGCCCACAAGGCAAGGTTCACTTCCAAGAGCCTCGCGCTGAGCTCCTCCAGGCCCGACATTGATGAGAGTACCGGCGACTTGGCTTCCACGGCCGAGGTCAGCGCTCTCGCCGCTACGCGCGCCTGTTCCGGAGGCAAACGTTGTACCTTGATCTGCAAGATAGAGATGCGATCGAGCAGCTCCCCGGCAGACACCTCTACCATGCACCGCATGACGAGATACAGTCTAGTGGCAGGTGATCTCCTGGTCCAGCGCCCCATGCCCCATCGCCAAGCAAATCGGAGCAGACGTCTGGTCGGCGGCATACTTCGTATTCACCCATTTGCCCCAAGCACGTGCATGCCTATGATCGAGCGCTAGCCAGGAGAGCCATGCGACTCGAGATCCACTGGGCTATCCGTGACTTCTTTCCTGTATCAGTGATCCGGGAGGGCACAAACGGGCGCGTCATCGTGATGGGCGGTCTGAGCGAAAATCTGCGCCTGCTTCATCTGGTGAGATCAACGGATCACCTGATTTGTCTGACCTACGGCGACTACCTGCAAGCCGAGTACTCGACGATGCGGCAGGTCGTGGAACTCTTCGGGCTCGACGTCGAACGAGTGTCGGTCTTGTGTAACTACCCAGCGCAGGTCGATATGGCGCAAAGCGCGGGAATGAAAGCCTACTTCTGCAACCACAATGCACTCATCAACGAACACGTCATGCGACCTCGCATCCTGCAGAAGCAATTCGACGCCGTGTGCAACGCGCGACCGTGGAAAGCGAAGCGAGTGCGCTTGGCCCGCAAGGTCGAGCGGCTCGCGCTGATCCAGGGTCCGTACGTCACCGGCACCGAGGCAGAAGATCTGAGCGATGTGCCCTACGCCTACAGGAACAATGGAAAGCTTTCCCTCGCCGGTGTGGCGCAGGTGCTATCCGCCAGCTATGTTGGCCTGGCGCTGTCCGCTGCAGAAGGCGCGTGTCTGGCGTCGAGTGAGTACCTGTTGTGCGGGCTGCCAGTCGTGACAACGCCCAGCCGAGGTGGGCGCGACATCTGGTACGACGCCCAGAACTCGATTGTGTGCGAGCCGAACGCAGATGCAGTTCGGGAGGCCGTTGACCACACAATCGCTCGGCTCAAACGAGGGGAGATCGATCCGCGCGAGATTCGCCGACGACATATCGAGCAGGCGCGGGACCATCGCAGCCGATTCCTACAAGTGCTGAACCAAGCCTTCGAGCACGTAGAATGCGCTGACAACCCCGAGAAAGTGTTCGAACAAACCCTCGCCGCACGCGGAATACTGCCGCAGTACGTGCCGTACGTGAGTGTGAGCCGCTCTTTGGAACACAGCACGCGGTAAGTTTGGCCCGCGCTCGGCCAAAAGCACCACGTCGTACCTTCCCCGCAGCAGCTCATGAAGACGGCGCCACGCCACTTGTCGCGTGTCCCGGGAGTGCCCTCGAATTGGAAATCATTCGCTCAGTCACGAACGCGGGGAGCACGTACCCCAGGTGGTGCTCAACCTTCCTGAGCACCACCAAAAGCATCACCAGGGCGTAACGGCTGGATCGTCCGGGTAACACCCGCGGTTGTGATTTCGGTGATTTGTAACGGGCTGTAACGAGCGGAAACGCTGGGGAGCCCTCTTGCCAAGGTTGACGTCGAGGGTTCGAATCCCTTCTCCCGCTCTCTGTTCATTTATTTTCGGGGCCCCACCCCAGAAAATGTGGGGCTCTTATCAGTTGGTGGTGGGTCTTCGAGAAAAGCTCATCAGCGGCAGGCCTTTAGGAGCTTTGCCTTGGCGTTGAAGCCTTCGGTGCGAGGGTTGGTGAGCCTGCCGCTATTTGCGCACCACCTCGCGCCCTAGGAGGCTTGGCGCTCCTTCGCGCGTGAAAGCACGATGCTGTTCAACAGCCGTCGATCCTGTGAATCGATGTTCTCGACCTTCACTCGTTGGGCAAGCTGTTCGACAGGGTGTTTCGTGGCGAGCGTCCCGAGGCTTTCATCGAAGAAGGAGACAGACGATGTGCAGGCCCGCGAAGTCCAACACGAGTGTGTCCTCGTCGCTCCAGTACTGCTCGATCAGGTGGCGTAACCGGGCACCATCCTCCCGGGTCACGGGATTGGTACCGAAGCACTCCGAGATGAGCAGACGCGTCGTCAGAATAGTACGCTGCCTGTGTCCGCTAAAGCGGGCGAATTGTACTGCAACAACCACTACTCGACCGTATCGGCCCGAGCAGCGGGAGGACCACCCGAAGCGCTCTGCTTGGTGGTATTCATCACGTTGTCGCCGCGCGTGTGCGAGCTGGCCTCGTCCATTAGAAGGCCCCGGTGTTGGATTGACCGGTGAACCCATCGGCTTGGCCATGATCGAGAAATCGTTTCCGCGATAGGTCCACTCAGCCACGAATGTTCTAGACCGCTGGGGCGATTTCGCACCTCTGGTTCGGCACGAGCCCACAACTAAGGTCTGGTGTGCATTTATCCATCATGAGACTTCGTAATTTCGGCATTGCGTTGACGCTCGTCGTGGCATGCAGCGAAAGCCCAACGGGTACCACGGGCGCGGGCGGTTCACCGACCACGAGTGGAGCTTCCGGCATAGGCGGCGCAGCGGTCACTGCGGGCACTACTGCCACTGGGGCCACGATGGGCAACGGCGGCGGGCTTGTTACCGGTGGCCCGGCCACGGGCGGGCAGACTACAGGCGGAGGATCGACCGTCGGCGGCTCTGCGGCGGGCGGGCAGGGATCTGGCGGCAGTTTTTCGATGGGCGGTACAACCACTGATGGTCAGGCAAGCGGAGGCCAGACTTCCGCAGGTGGAGCAACCACCGATGGCCAGGCAAGCGGAGGTCAGACTTCCGCAGGTGGAACAACCACCGGTGGAGGATCGGGAGGCAGCGGCGGTTCACCCGTAGCCGGTTGCATCCCGGCGCCCACCGAGTACCCCAACCTGTTCGTCACGTTGTCTGGACATACACAGCAGGAGTCGGACGAAAAGGTCGCCAACGCCTGGTCTTCGCTCTTCAATCCGTCGAGTCAGGGAACCATCTACTTCAACGGTCCCGGCTCGGACGAGTCTTACGTCGAAGACATCTGGAGCGGTGACGTACGCAGCGAAGGGATGTCGTACGGCATGATGGTCGCCGTGCAGCTCGACCATCAAACGGAGTTCGACCGTCTCTGGACCTGGGTGAGAAATCACATGGCCCAGGGTTGCTCAG
>CBFGRJ010000042.1:0-28151 GCA_965651135.1 uncultured Myxococcales bacterium | reverse complement strand
ATCGCGGCGCGCTGCGCGCGGCGCCGAGCATCGTTCGCTCGCGTGAAGAAGCTTATGCTCGCGCCCACGAAGCCTTGAACCGAGCCCAAAATGGGGACGCTTTCGAAACCCTGGTCGAGGAGTACTCCGACGATCTCGGCTCCGCCGCTCGGGGCGGCGACTTGGGCGAATTCGGCCGTCAGGACATGGTGGCGGAGTTCTCAGACGCCGCCTTCAAGCTGAAGCCCGGCGAGCTATCGGACGTGGTCGAGTCGCAATTCGGCTTTCACGTGATCTTGCGCACCGAGTAGTCACTTGTCGCGCAGCAGGTGCTTCGAAATCACCATGCGCTGAACCTGGCTCGTGCCTTCGCCGATTTCGCACAGCTTCACGTCGCGCAAGTGGCGCTCGATATCGAACTCACGCATGTAGCCGTATCCGCCGTGGATCTGCAGGCTATTGTTGCAAACGCGCGTTGCCGCTTCGCTGGCAAACAACTTCGCCGTCGAGGCCTCTTCGGTAAAACGCTGTCCGCGATCCGCCTTCCAGGCTGCTCGGTGAATCAAAAGCTCGGCCGCATCGAGCTCGGTCTTTGCATCGGCAAGCATCCAACGTACGGCTTGAAAATCAGCAATGGGTTGACCGAAAGCGACGCGTTCTTTGGCGTAGTCGATGGCCATTTGAAGCGCGCCTCGGCCCAAGCCGAGGGCCATGGCGGCGATGGAGATCCGCCCCCCATCGAGGATGCGCATGGTGTCGCGAAACCCCGCATCGACGGCGCCCAACCGTTGCTCGTCCGGAACGCGCACGCCCTCCAGCGTGACTTCGACGGTGTCGCTGGAGCGGCATCCGTATTTTTCCAGTTTCTTGCTGGCCGAGTAGCCCGGCGTATCGGTCTCTACGATGAATGCGGTGATGCCCTGCTGGGGTGGGACTTCGAAGTTGGTTCGAGCCAACACGACGCAGAAGCCACCCACCGAGCCCTGCGTGATGAACATCTTGGTGCCGTCGATGATCCAGTCCGAGCCGTCCCGACGTGCGGTGGTTTTGAGGGCCGCGGCGTCCGAGCCAGAACCGGGTTCCGTCAAAGCCCAGGCAGCCAGCCATTCGCCGCTGGCGGCTTTGCTCAGATACTTCCGCTTCTGAGCTTCGCTGCCGAAGGTCAAGATATGCCCGGTCCCCAGGCCATTGTGACTCGCCACGGTCAGCGCCAGCGATCCGTCGACACGGCCGCACTCTTCGATGGCGATGGCGTAGGCCAGCATGTCCATGCCGGCTCCTCCATATTGCTCGGGAATGCGGATGCCCAAGAGCCCCAGCTCGGCCAGCTTCGGTACGATTTCATGCGGGAAGCGTTCCTCGGCGTCCCAGCTTCGAGCGCGGGGTTTCACCTCGCGCTCACAGAACTCTCGCACGCTCGCGCGCAGCAATTGGTGGGACTCGGGAACCTCGAAATCCACAGACGTCTGTAGCTTAGCTTACTTCGGTTCGGCGCTCGCGCCCGTGGATTCGATGAGAGCCTTCAGCTTCGCTTGTTTCTCGGCCGCGCTGAGCAGCTTGGGCGCGCTGTCTTCGCCACCCGTGGCCACGAATGCCTCGTCACCAACGCCCAACACGACGTTGCCCTTCCGGCCTACGACCCAACCGAGTTTGGGCCCCCCGCCCTCGCCGTCGCCCTCCGTGCGTTGCTCGAGCGTCAAAGCATCGAACGGTAGGGTCTTGATGCCCTTGGCGCCTTCTACTTTGCGCAAGGTCTTCAGGACATCTTTGGCGGCAGCCTCATCGGGTCGCACCAAGGAGAATATCCGATAGCGCTTTTCACCCGCTTTATAATAGCCGATGGCTCCTGGTCCGGCCCCGGCGATATCGAGCACGTCGTCGGTCTCGTAGCTGATACCCATGGCCACGCGATCTTGCTTCGGCAACTGCGACACCGCCGGCAGCATGTCGGATGTACCGGGCAACCCGCTGCCTAGCGCCGTGGCGATGGGAGGCAGCACGCGCGCGCTCGATTGGGCGAGTTGGTCCGGCGATTCGAGCTCGTTCACATAGCTGAGCTCGGCCACGTAGTCCCCTTTCCACACATAGGCCACCCCCGTACCGAGTGCGCCTGCCGCGCCAGCCTCGAGCGGTTTGGGAGCGTTGTCGAGCGGATCACTGTCCGCCACCACCCGCTTGGTGAAGAAGCCATAAGCCCCTTCTGGCGACTTGAAGCGGGATAGATTCACGCTCACCGAACCCGACGAGCCTTCGCCGTCGATGTAGCGAAGCGTGACCACGCGATCGAGCCCGTAGCTCTTGTAAACCTCACACTCGCCGTCGAACTGCTCCGTGCAAACCGTATCCAGCGTGCCGCTCGCTTCCTTGCCATAGCTGCGCGTCGCCCCGTTTGGATCGATACAGTAGCTGCCCGCCGTACGCGGGAAGAACTTGGCGCTGACCTTGTCCTTGACCTCTCCCCCGCCCTGCGCGCAGGCGCCCGGCTTGGAGCTTTCGATGGGCGGCGGAGCAGCGCCTTGCTCGGGCTGCTCTTTTTTGCTGCAGCCCAGGGTCAAGAAGAAGGTCGCCGCGAGGCTGAAGGCGATTCGGCGGGGGGTCATCGAGACTCTGGCTCCTGTCAATCGAGGGTTCACGGGATCGGCCGTAGCACGCCCAAGCGAGTGGTAGACTCCAATCCGCGCTCGGGGCAAGTAAAGCCGAGCTGTAGTGAAGCCACATATTTGGCATCACATTGAATCCTTCGCACTTTATGCGGAGTACCGCAATGCTTGCGAGCCGCGGTCTGGGCGAGCTCCAAAACCGCGGAGAAATAGGCAATCACCTACGCAATATCCGGAGGCACGAGGCTTGCTAATGAGACTGCGGCTCAGTATGCCCTGCCGCTCGATTCGTAAGCCTGTATCACCACGCCCCTGCCGGGCGAAGAGCCGCGGCTTCACGCTGCTCGAGCTGGTGGTGGTGGTGGTCATCATCGGCATTCTAGCAACCATAGCGATCCCCTCGATCCGCGATCAGATGCGGGATCGGCGAGCCAATCAAGCGAGCCAGACCATTGCCGAGCTGTACCGCGGCGCGCGCATGCGAGCCATGGGTCGAGGCTCGTCGGTGCTGGTGCGCTACCAGAAAAACACGGATGCGCCGGCAGGCGGGCTCGAGGTCTGGGAGGCGGTGCAGGGCGGCGACGACTGCGCGCCGGTGCCGCGTCGCGGCTGCCAAGCATTCCCCCCTCCGGGAGAGGGTACGCCTCCGGATACTCAGCAACTGATCGACCAATTCAACCCGGGCGTGCGCAGCGAGTTCGAAGGCGTGACCATCACGATGCTGCCCACGGCCACCGGCGCGCCGCTCACCTATCTCGATGTGTGCTTCACCCCCATGGGAGCCACGTTCACGCGTTCGGCCCACGATGCGCCGACAATGACGCGCATGGCGGGCATCCACACTGCTCAGGTCCAACGAACAGGACAGGACTGGCGCCGCGATGTCTTGATTGTCCCGGGAGGGGCGGCGCGCGTGAAGGGCAAGTTCTTGACCGAGGAGACCCCGTGACGCTGCGGCGTTCTCCATTCGGTCGCGGCTATACGATGGTCGAGCTGATGATGGCCATCACCGTATTCGCTATCGGCGTGATGGGCATCGCGGCCATGCAGAAAATCACTCTCGGCTCCAACCTGCATGCCAAAAAGCTCGCGACGGCCACGCACATCGCGCAAAGCTGGCAAGAGCGCCTGGCCGCCGACGGCTCACTCTGGCTAGCGGCGCAGAATGCCTCCCAGTGGCTCGATAATCCCACCGGCGACTGGGTGCGCGCCCCCAAAGATGTCGACGACACCTTCGGACCGAGCTTCGGCCCTCTCGGCGAGTATGTCAGCGAGGTCGATCAAGCCTATTTTTGCGTCAATATCCGCTTGAGCGAGATGCGCTCTCGTGCGGACGCGCTGCCCGGCAACGGGCTGGTGCGCTCCGAAGTGCTGGTGTTCTGGCCGCGCGAAGGCCGAGAGCCCGCGACCTACTGCGGCGATACCCAGGTCAACATCGACGCCGATGCATTCCACTACGTCCACAACGTCAGTGCGGTGAGGCAAAAGCCATGAGCGCCAAGAGCCGTGTGTCGCGAGCGCGCGGCTTCACTTTGGTGGAGCTGATGGTGGCCCTGACTGGGGGCCTCTTCATTTCTATCTTCGTGTTCATGGTCGCGCGCCAGGGCTCACACTTCTATCAACAGGAAACGCGCATCTCCAACGCCACCATCGGCGTGTTGAATGGCTTTCAACGCCTGCGCACCGACATTGCCCGCGCTGGTTTCCTTGCCTCGCCCAATCGCCGCAATGATCCGCGCGCGTGCACCGCCCCAGGCGAAGGCTTCGACCAAGCGCCCCTCCTGCGGACCATGGGGGGTATTTTTCTCGAGGTCGGCGGGTCGACGGAGGAACCCGCCAAGCAAGAGCTCGCGGACTTTTGGACGGCCAACGAGCTGAATCCTGACCGCATCACGATCGCTGGCTCCTTCGGCTCGGCGGACCAGTTCCCCGCCGCCGAGATCACGCGCGTCGACCCCACGAGCAACATCTGGACCATCTACCTGCAGCCGAACTCGCCCGCCATGGCGCGGCTGGGCTACGACCCCAACGGTGACGACGACGTGCAAATCGCCTTGCTCAAATCGGTGTTCATGCCCGATGACGTAGGGCGCGCGCTGCGCATTCAGGACAAGAAGGGGTTTCACCACTACGGCGTCGTCGGCGATGTCGGCCTGGCCACGGTGAGCAACCGTCCAGCACCCTACATCGAGCTCACCGGCAATGTCACCCTAGCCGAAGCCGGTCAATCGACGCGGTGTGGCCTTCAAGGCTTGAACGTGGGCGCGCTGGTGAACGTCGTCAACTTCGTGCGCTACGAGCTGCGCCGTCTCGACACCGAAACCTTCGCGGCGCTTTACGATACCACTGACGACGATGAGCTCACCCGTGCGGAGCTCGTGCGCGAGGAGCTCAACGTGCTCACCGGTGAACCCATTCCAAGTACCACGGAGCTGGTCGCGGAATACGCGGTGGACTTGAAATTCGGGTTCACCATCCTGAACACCGAAGGCAATGGGAAATTGGAGACGGTGGCCGAAGGCGACGATGCGCTGGTCAGTTACGGCGGTGACCCCTCGAGCGGCGCCCTTCCGCAGCGTATTCGAACGGTTCATGCGCGGCTCGCCGTGCGTTCACGGGCCGGCGACAGAGAAAGCAACATAGAGGCGAGCGAGGATATTCCAGAAGGGCTCTACCGCGTCGCGCTAGGTCCCGACGGCACCGCCCCGTTCGCACGAGTGCGCACGCTGCAAGCCGACATCGCGCTGCGCAATCATTTGGGGGCCAATTGGTGATGACGAGCGGCTCGATTCCGGCAGGCCGTCAACATCAACGGGGTGCGGCCGTTTTCATCGTCATGATGGTCGTCACGCTGTTGACCGCCGTGGGCATCTTCGCGGTGCGCTCGGCCAGCTTGGTCGACGTCGCCACGGGTTACAATCGCCAAAGCCTACAAACGCAGTTCGTCAGCGACTACGGCGTCATGCTGACCACCCACGAGCTCAGCACCGAAGCGGTCACCGCCTATGTTCAGGTAGCCCAGTCGGGGACCGACGAGTGCACCGCCACCGAAGCCGTCGACGAGAGCGCCGTGGGCAGGCCCTTTTGCTATTCCTTCAAGTCCACGGAGCTCGCGAGCCGCTTCAATTCCACCGATAATTCCACCGATGGCCTGTTCGCGGACAGCGCGGTGCCCGGGGGCTTGATCGATCCAGTCAATCAGGCCAGCGACAGCCTCGACCCACAGCTGGAAGCCCGCTTCGCCGTCGAGATGACCGAGGCTTTTCAGACCGGCAACGTGCAAGGCGCCGACCTGACGAGCGATACCCTGGTGCCGGTCCAGGTCACGTTGACAGCGCGCGCCTTCGTGGGGCCACCGCGCGCCAATCCGGAGGCCTGCACCGACGCGGCTGCCGCCGGAGGGATTCAGGAGGTGCGCTCACACGTGGTGATCCCCGCACTCCCTCAAATGGCAAGATAGCTATGAAAACCAGATATCTGCTTTCAGTGAGCGCCCTTGGGTTGACCGTGGCCACAGCGCCTCCGGCCATGGCGCAAGATCTCTCCGTGCCGCAGCCCAATGTGATGCTGTTGGTCGATACCTCCGGGTCGATGGAGTACAAATCGTCGTCGACCGAGTTTCCGAAATGCGATCCCACCAGTAGCGCGGCCGCAGACAACGAAAAGAGCCGGTGGATCGAGCTGGTCGAGGTGCTCACCGGCACCATCTCCGACTACCGATGCCAGGCGGTGAACCGGCGCTCCAGCAGCTTTCTCGACGAGTACGAGCTCCCCAACAACGTGCCGCCCCCGGACTACCAGTACCGGAACCCCTATCACCGCCCGCTCAGCGAGACCTGCGCCATCGGCCCGGGCACCCTAAACCTCAGCAACGCCTTTCAGTGGAGTGAGCCCGCGTGCCACATCTACAATAGTCCGAATAATGCTTGCCCCCTGGGGTGCGAGTCGTTTCGCCAGCGCGGCGATGGAATCATCGACGCCTTCGGCTCGGGCCTGCGCTTCGGCTTGATGACCTTCGACTCGCTGGTGAGCCCACTCACGGGGCACTCCGGAACTACGCCGGATTACGCGGAGGGTGTCGAGGGCGCCTGGAGCTATTACTTCGGCAGCTACGCCGAGGGCAACCCGCCGTTGTGCGAAGCCTTGCCGTACGAGGTGGGGGCACGCAACGCCGCAGCCCCTCCTTGGGAAGGTCGCATGGTGGCCTTTGGCGATCCCAACCCCGAGCTATCTACGCACGTCACCCGCAATCAGCAAATCGAAAAGATTCTTCTCACCACCAGACCCTACGGCGCAACGCCCGTAGCGGGCCTACTCAAAGATGCCCTGACCTTCTTCACGGAAGACACCAGCGACGATCCACTCGACTCCAGTCTCAAGTTTGGGCCCAAGAGCGATCCGTACGTGACCGGAGAGTGTCGCAGTCAGCACGTCATCTTGTTGACGGACGGCGAGCCAAACCTCGATCTGCGCCCCTTCTGCGAGCAAGACCCGGGTGAAGGACAAATTCCTGGGAAGTGCCCATACTTGGAAACCTACGAGCTCGCCGAAGATCTCTACGAGGCCGGGATCACCGTCCACGTGATCGGCTTCGCGCTCGACGACGTCGAGTACAACGGTGAAACCGTCGAATGCAGCGAAATCGATCTAGCGAGCCTGATTGGCAGCGATGGCGCCTCGGGATATTGCGAAAACGAACAGGCGCTCAGCGGCAATAAGCCGCTCCAGGTGTGCTGTGAGCTCAGCCGCATCGCCTACAAGGGTTCGCTCGGCAAATATCGGGCTCATTTCGCTGGCGATACACTGGCCCTTCGAGAAGCGTTCCGCAAAGTGCTCGGAGAGCTCGCCCCCCGCGTCAGCCTGACGCAGCCGGCGATCGCCTCGGGCGCCGCGTTTTCCGATGGAACCACCGACACCGCGGCTGCGTTTCGCTTCTACAGCGCCGCGCGCCCCGAAACCATCAGTCTTTGGAGCGGGGAGCTCGCTCGTCAACGCTTCATCTGCACCGACGGGCAGCCGGAGCCACAGGACATCGACGCCGAGCTCGGCGACGATTTTGCGGAGAACATCAAAGAAGACAGGGAGAAGCGCCGTATCATCACGGTCGAAGCCGAGCCTGACAGCGACAACAAGATTCGCTCCGACCGCTCGATTCGTCCGCACATCTCCGGCGCACCCACCGATGGCCTCGCGTCACTCGACTGGAACGGCGACGACGAGGTGACCGCCACCGCAGAAAGCTTCGATACCGCGATTGACGCCCGCGCTCTCCGCCTGAACCTAGCGGACGCCTCATGCACGAACTACACCGAGGGCCAATGCGCCGAGCACATCCTCGAGTGGCTCCTGGGCATGAACCCCACGACGGACGACTACCACCGCTGTCGCTCCATGTCCGAGTGCAGCTTGCTGGGACCCATCCTGCGCTCGACGCCGCAGGTCGTCGGCCGCCCGAGCGCGCTCATCTTGGATGAGTCGTACGACGCCTTCAAGCTCACCCACGCGACGCGCCCGCTGGTGCTATACACGTCGACGAACGACGGCTTTCTGCACGCCTTCAAGGTCGCCGGCGGTCCCGACGACACGACAGAGGAAGATCGGGTCACCACTAGGACGAACAACGAGCTCTGGGCCTTCATTCCGCCCGCTGTCTTGACCGGGCTTCAGACTCAGTACCCCGGCGCTCATCAGATCTTGCTCGACGGCGCGCCCGTCATCAAAGACGTGGTGGCCAGCGCAGGAGACGCGGCGGTTTTCGAGCGCACCGGCGAAGCGGCGCGAGTGGGCCTCGGCCTGTGGCGCACGGTGCTCGTGCAAGCCTTTGGCGGCGCTCGCGGCGGCTACTTCGCCCTCGACATCACGGACCCCGTGATCACCGGCACCACGGGAGGGCCTCGCTTCTTGTGGCAGCTCACCACGGACTCCGACGGCAATCCCCTGTTCGGCAACGGTGGAGGTACACCGCTCATCACCACGGTATTTTTGGGCGACGGCACCAGCGCGAAGGAGGTCGCCGTAGCGGTCTTGCCCGGAGGCCAGGGCACGCGTAACGACGGCGCCGATCCGGTCGACCGCGCTGCCGACACCGCGTTCGTCGATGACGATTACCCTCCGCGCGCCAAGGTGCCGGTCTACAACGGGGCCGCCGCTCGCTCCCTCACCATCGTGCGGCTCGACAACGGAGAAATCATCAAAACCTTCCGCCCGGATGCCGACGACGTGCCCGACCTGGACGACGAGGTGATCATCGAAACGCCGATTGATTCGCCGCTCACGGGTATCCCGGTGGCCTACCCGGCGGAGGTCGGCGCCGTCGCCGATCGCGTTTTCATCGGCGATCAAGAGGGGGCTCTCTGGCGCCTCGACCTCTCCGAGCCCGATCCCGACGATTGGACCTTCACGCTCTTTTACGACGCTTTTCCGAGCACCAGCCCTTCGGGCGATCTGAGCTACCAGCCCGAACAGGGACAGCCCATCGCCACGCGGCCCATCGTGTCCGTCGACGGCGAGAACCGACTGGTCGTGTTGTTTTCGACCGGCGATCAAGAATCCATATTCTCGAGCGACGTCGACAACTTCATCGTGTCGCTCACCGAAGTCGTCGAGCAGGCCAACGACGGCTCGGAGAGCTTCGTTTCCAAGGTCAACTGGTACAAGCGCCTCGAAAAGGGCAAGCGTGTCACCGGCCCCATGGTGCTGTTCAGCAGTCAATTGTACGCAGCGACCTTCGCGGGAGCCGATGCCAACGAGGCCGTGTGTGCGGGGGGTTCGAGCACCGTGTGGGCCATGCACTATCTGAATCGAGCGGTGGAGAGCGACCCCAGCTCCGGCGGTGCGCCCCTGTGGGATCTCGATTCGACCAGCAAGGGCCCCGACGCCCAGGAGCGCACGGTGCGCGATTCGAATAATCAGGAGACCATTGTCTTCGGCCTCACCCTTGCACAGGAGCCCAGCTGTGCGACCACCTCGTTGGAAGAAGACATTGCCGACGTATTCTTGGGCTACGGTGCGCACACCGCGATTTCCAACCTGAAACCAGGCAAGTTCCAGCTCATCATGCACACCGGCGGTCTCAAGAGCAGCGACTCAGCCGCCGATGCAGCGGCCAACCAGCAATCCATCACCCTCGAAACGCCTTCGAACATCACGCGGATCGATTCGTGGGCGGCAATCGTGGAGTGAACGTGAGCATCACCTCGTGGATTCGGCTGGCTTTGACGCTGAGTGTGAGCGTCTGCGCCGGCTGTAACTCCCAGAAGGACGCCACGTCGAACCCGAGCGCAAGCGCGCGCCCAAAGACACCCGATCGTCTGGCGCCCGATGAGCTCGCGGAGGGGCAAACCCAGCTGTTCGGTCTCCGATTGCCGATGGGCATGCGGGTCGAAGCGCGCTTCGTGCACTCCGGGCACGCCACGGGCCCCATCGCTCCCGAACGGCTGGCGAACTTCGTAAGGCAGCGCGTCGAGGTTCGGCATGTCGAGCTTGCTGCTTCACGGACGGTGTTTTCCAAGGCCCGAATCAAAGGCGGAGATCCCAGCAAGCTGTATCGAATCGAAGTGATCCCGAAGGGCCGCGAGTCCAAGCTCTTCGTCGAGCTCTTGAATCCGCCCAAGCCTCCCGCGCCCAAGGGCATTTCAGAAGCGGAACGCTGGAAACGTGCCGGGCTCTCGCCCGACGGCAAGCTGCTCAATCCCCAAGAGCTCGAATGAGCGATCGCAGCTCACTGACGTCGATCTTCGTCCTCTAGACGCGCTGCTTCCAAGAGTACCATGCCGATGCTCTGGCCGGGCTCGACGCGCGCCTCGGCCGGCTTGGGGCTGAACCAGAAGCGACCTGTTTTCCAACCGATCACGCGCTTGACCGAATCGACGGCGTTGGCGGGCTTGCCCGCCAGCGTCACGCTGGTCAGGCTGCCCTCGTGGAGCCCAAACTGCAGCTTGATGGGCGCTTGCTCCACGGTCAGCTCCCCGGTGCGCCGCTCCATCTCGAGCACGGTCAGCACCGTCGTGATCGACATCTGGGCCAAGTCGCCACGCAGCGCAGCGGTGCCATCGGTCGCCGAAGGGGGGCTGGCACTGTCGTCGCGCTTGTCACGCAGGCGTTCGGACATGTTGAGCAGCGAACGCACCTGAACCGCTACCTCGTCATTGTTCAGCGGCTTTTTCAGGAACAGGTCGGCACCGATATCCAGCTTCTGCAGGGCCTCCAGATCGCTGGTCAGAAATAGGATGGGTACACTCGCGATGTGCGCCTTTTCTGCGCGCACGCGTTGAATGACCCAGAAGCCATCGATATCCGGGAGCTCTTCGTCGAGGATGATGCAGTCGGGCCTGAGCTCGCAGGCTGTCTTGAAGCCCCCGCGCGCGTCGCTGGCTTGGTGTACCTCAAAGCCGGCATCACTCAGGTAGCGCTGCAAGATGACGGACATCCATTCGTCGTCCGCGATGATGAGCACCACACTCTTATCCACTCGACGAAGCTAGCATTTGCGGCCCCTCATTCCGAAACGCTTGCAGCGCGAGGTGACCGATGTTCGAGCTGGGGGCGAGGCCCCCCGTATCCCGGGATGGGTCGTCCACCTTGCCGGCCGGCACAACGCGGCCGTCGTGAGCGATTGCGGGCGTGCGGCCGCCGCGGTACGGCGAGCCTGTGACAGAGACCTTACGGCGCACGCCGCTTTATGAAGAGCACCAGGCACTCGGCGCGAAGCTCGTGCCGTTCGCAGGCTGGGAAATGCCCATCTTGTACACGAGCATCGTGCGCGAGCACGAGGCGGTCCGCCAAGCTGCCGGCTTGTTCGACGTTTGTCATATGGGTGAGCTCGAGCTATCCGGGCCCGGGGCGGCGCGCCTGGCCAATAGCTTGGTCACCAACGATCTCGAGCGCATCGAACCGGGGCAAGCCATGTACGCATGCTGCTGCAACGAGCAGGGAGGCGTGCTCGACGATTTGATCTTGTACAAGCGCAGCGACACCAGCGTGCTCGTGGTGTGCAACGCATCGAATCGCTCGAAGATCGCCGCGGTCTTTACAGCTCGGGCTGGCAAAGACTCCACCGTCGAGGACGTCAGCGACCAGACCGCGCTGATCGCGCTGCAGGGGCCCAAAGCCTTCGAAATCCTCGCTCGGGTCACCCGCGACGACCTGGCCGCTTCGCTCGGCCGGTTTCGATTCGCACCGGCGACCGTCGCCAACGTCGACTGCCTGGTGGCGCGCACCGGATACACAGGCGAAGACGGCGTCGAGTTATTCTGCAAGGCCGAGCACGCCGTACCGCTATGGCGGTCTCTGCTCGAAGCCGGCCGCTCGTCGAACCTCACCGCGTGCGGCCTGGGCGCCCGCGACACCCTCCGCTTGGAAGCCCGCCTTCCGCTCTACGGCAATGACATCGACGAAACCACCACTCCACTAGAAGCCGGGCTCGACATTTTCGTGAAGCTCGACGGTCCCGATTTCGTAGGCAAGGCCGCTTTGGTGGCGCAAAAAACGCGCGGGCTCAGCAGAAAGCTCGTGGGCTTCGAAATGATCGGGCGCGGGGTCGCGCGCCACGGTTATCCCCTGCTCGATCTCGACGGGAACCCCAAAGGGACGTGTACGTCGGGCTCGCCCTCGCCCTCGCTCGGCAAAGCGATCGGCCTCGGCTACCTCCCGCTGGAGCTCAGCCAGGTAGGCCAAGAGTTCCTGGTCGATTGTCGGGGCAAGCAGATCCCCGCCAAGGTCGTCAGGACTCCATTTTACAAGCGGCCCGCTTCGCGTTAACGGTAGCGGGCTGCACTGGCTACTATCCATAGCCGGCCAACGTCGAAGTCAGGAGCGATGATGAGTGCCAAAGAAGTCAAAGACGATCGCAAGTACACCAAAGATCACGAATGGGCCAAGGAGCAAGACGGCGCGCTGCTCGTCGGTATCACCGCCTATGCCGTCGATCAGCTGGGGGACATCACCCTGGTAGGGCTGGACGTCAAGGTCGGTGACCAGGTCAAGGCGGGCCAGGCTTTCGGAACCATAGAAAGCGTCAAGACGCTGAGTGATCTGTTCGCTCCGGTCAGCGGCACGGTCAAAGCCGTCAACACCGCCCTCGACGATGCTCCCGAGCTCGTCAACGAGGACTGCTGGGACAAGGGCTGGATGATCAGCATCGAGCCGAGCGAGAATAGCGCAACGCTGCTCGACGCAGCCGCCTACCGCGCACACTTGGAAGACAGCGATCACTGACTAGTATGCGCTACCTGCCTCATACCGAAGAAGAGATCCGGGCCATGCTCGAGGCCATCGGCAAGCCGTCGCTGGATGCCTTGTTCGACAGCATTCCCGAAGCCGTTCGCTACCGTGGCTCCTTGAACCTTCCGGCGGCCCTCGCGGAGCCGAGTCTGATGCGGCACCTGTCGGAGCTGGCCGACAAGAACACCGGCAGCAGCATGCTGAGTTTTTTGGGCGCCGGCATGTACGACCATCACATCCCCCCCGCGGTCGATCAGCTGCTGCTGCGCAGCGAGTTCTACACCGCCTACACCCCCTATCAGCCCGAGGTCGCTCAAGGCACACTGCAGGCCATTTGGGAATTTCAAACCATAGTGAGCGAGCTCTTCGCCCTGCCTCTGGCCAACGCCAGTATGTACGATGGCGCCAGCGCCACGGCAGAGGCCGTACAAATGGCGCGAAGGCTGACACGCCGCGAGCAGGTCCTGGTCTGCCGCTCCGTGCATCCTGATTATCGGCAAACCGTGAGCACCTACCTGAGCGGCAGCGACGCGAGCATCTTCGCCGAAATCGCCACCGGTCCCGATGGAGCCACCAGCATCGCGAACGTCGCAGAGGCGCTCAGCGACGCTACGGCGGCCATCGTGGTGGGCTACCCCAGCTTCGTCGGCAGCTTCCCCGACTTGGCAGAGCTGGCCCGCATCTGCCACGACCGCGGCGCCTTGCTGGTAGCGGCCAACACCGAGCCCTACGCTTTGGCTCTGGCCGAGGCTCCCGGCAATCTCGGAGCCGACATTGCGGTCGGCGAGGGGCAGCCGCTGGCTTGCCCGCCTCAGTTCGGAGGGCCCGGCGTCGGGCTGTTCGCCTGCCGAGACGATCGCAAGTACTTGCAGCAGCTGCCCGGGCGCGTTTGCGGTGAAACGGTGGACAAGAACGGCGAGCGCGGGTTCGTGCTGACCTTGGCGACTCGCGAACAGCACATCCGCCGCGAGCGCGCGACCAGCAATATCTGCACCAATCAGGGCCTGATCGCTCTGGCACTGGCGATTCGGGTGAGTCTGCTCGGCAAGAGCGGCTTCGTCCAAGTCGCCGAGCAGTGCGCCGCCAAGGCGCGCTATCTCAGACAGCGAATTCTCGAGCTTCCAGGTTTCAGCCCTCGCTTCGCCGCGGCGCCCTACTTCAACGAATTTACCGTGCGCGTCCCCGGTGGCAGCGCCGCCCGCGTCACCGCGGGCCTCGAGTCGAAGGGCATCATTGGCGGGCTCGACCTAGGCCGCATCGATCCCGAGCTTTCGGACTCCCTCTTGGTCGCGGTCACCGAAAAACACTTGCGACAAGATCTCGATCGCTTCGTCGACGCCCTGCGCACGCTGACGCAAGGCTAAGCCTAGCCTTGGAATTATTATTACCCCACTATAGATAGCGTGAAAGCCGAGTATGCCGGCTTGTTCGAGTCGGGCGACTATGGAGCGACAGCGGTGGTCGAGGACCGACCAGGCTTATGCGCTCAAGGGGCGCGTGCTAGATCACCATGGCAATATCGTCAGCTCAGTCGAGGGCGGCGACGCGCTGGCCGACGAGGCAATAGGACATGCAGCTACGGCGCTTTCGATGTGCTTCAGTCGGTGAGCAACGAGTTGGGGACTACAACTACTATTTCCGACAGTATCGGTCGCCCCAGCGCTCGAGCGTAGCGACCGAAAAGGTCTTGGTCGACTTGGCACCGGGTGGGCGGAACCGCCCGAGCGCGAGGGGGCATGTCGGCCATGCCCCCGGCGGCTCTACTCGTCGACACGCAGCTGCTCTCCGGGCACGAGATAACAATGGGTGCGGTCCGAAACGGCGTGCTAGAATGCGCCTCATGCACGCCTTGAAAGCCCGCGTCGTCAACGGTCGCTACGTGATCGATGAGCCCGCCCACCTGCCCGAAGGGGCCGAGGTCGAGTTGCAGCTGATCGACGGCGATGACCTGGATGATGAGGAGCGAGCTCGATTGCACGCTGCCATCGAAGAGGGGCTCGAGGATGCCGACGCAGGTCGAGTGATCAGCATGGAGCAATCCCTGGCTGAAATTCGAGCGCTGCGATGCGGCTCGAAGTAACCAAGCGAGCCCAACGCGAGGCGAAACGCCTGGCTGGGTGGTGGCTGGAGCATCGAGACAAGGCGCCGGAGCTCTTTGAAGAGGAGCTACTTGCGGCCTACGGAGTCATCCTGAGCGAGCCGGCGTTGGGCCAGACGTACGCGGTTAGCCGTGGGCGCCGAATCCAACGCGTGCTGATGCCTCGCACCAAGAACCATGTCTACTACCATCAGAAGAGCACAGACGTGGTGCAGGTCATCGCCATCTGGGGCGCGATACGAGGGCGCGGGCCAAAACTCTGACCGCGGTGCTTTCTCCTGTTTAGCCGCTGGTCTAGCCGTCCAGCAGCTTTGCCGCGTACACTCACGCGGACGTGGCCATGACTCCTGAGCACGCGACGGCGCATCGAGCCGATGCCATCGGCGACCACCCCCGCATCGGCGGCCTCGCGCGCGCACCGAAAACCGCACCAGGGCGTCTCCGACTTACGCGAGCCACTGCGCATCTGGCTCGACGCCGCGTGCAAATGCGCGCTGACACTCGGGAAACGAGTCTGCGCTTGCGGCGGGCACGCCGGATGTCCATCACGTCCCAAGGGGGGGGATGTATAACGAGAATGCTGGCGTGTCTCCAGCGCGGCAACACGGTGCAATGGCGTGCCGTTCGGCGTCGGCCTGCGGACAGCAAACGGTGACCCGTGAGGGCATTACGTTTGAACGGGACGACCAGGGTCGACTGATCTTGGACGAAGGAGATTCTGGACGAGGTGATGAAGGACGTTCTCACCGAGTCCCTCAGCGGGCACTCGCGGTGGTCGGATCTACAAACCGTCAAAGACGTTATGAAAGTCTTGGACACACCGTTTTACTTAATGAGCAAGCAGGGGGGAGACACGTTTGTCGTGGGCGGATTGCTGGAGTTCACTGCTGAAGAAGTGAACTATGTGGGGGTTGGCATGGGGATGGCTCACTTCGGGCCTTCACTTTTTCTGCTTCACCGCAGACTCCGATCGTCGCCCGCCCGGTCGTATCCCGCCAGTTTCCGGCCATGCACTCCTGTCCCCGGGTCCCGCCGCTTTCGGTGGAAGTGGGCTCCATTCAGACCGGTGGCAACAATCAGGTGATTCGCAAGCCGAGCGCCGCATCGTGCGTGCGACTCCGTTCCCGCCAATGACAAGATCGTCTCGATCTTCGAGCCCCTAATCCTAATGGTTCCTGCGATATTTCACCGGTTGATAGTCACGTAGTTTCGTGATGCGCCGGCCGTGATTTGTCGCATTGCGGAGTGCGGGATGAGGGTAGAAAGCGAAGCGTCCGCAAGCTCCAGGCTCACGGGCGAGAGGGGCCCGTCCCCATGTTCTTCACCGGTCAAGCACGCCGGAGAAGACCTCAGCGACCTGCTCGACGCCAGGACCTCGCTACTCACATTCAGATGCGCGACACTCGACCGACTTTCACCGAACGTCGCGAAGGCTCGAAGCGCCAACTTCGAGCCTTCACTGCTCCCGCAGACGCCCGTCGCCGCCCCGTCCGTATTCCGCCAATTCCGGCCACCCGACTGCTAGCCCCCGGGTCCCGATGTTTTCGGTGGAAGTGGGCTCCACTCTGACCGCTGGCAACAAAACGGTGCGACCTGGGGTGAGCTGTGGTGGGCAAACTACGGGAGGCACGATTGCACAAGGTTGTACTGGTGAAGCTCCTATGTTGCGCGCGAAAACACTAGCTCGACGTGTCATTGGGATGCTGGCCGGGCTCGCTGTGGCGGGGTTGATAGTGGTGTTATACGTTGTTCCGACGTGGGAGTTTCTGCGTCAACCCGCGGGGGAGAAATGGGTAGAGGTGACTGCTGACTGGCTCGCCGCCACAACGGCGGGCGCAGAGTTGGAGACGCTCGCTGACCAGTTGATGGCGCAGCATGACCGAGACGCGCTCGAATTGCCGAGCCGGAGTTCTCCAACGGCGGGCGAGCCCTTCCTGTGGAGAGACTTCCAGCGAAATTCCGCCAAAGCGGGGGCGGCTTCGGTGAACCCCAGCTATTCATACGTGCCACCTTGCAGCCCGATGGGGCCACCCGTTTTCAAGCACATGGGGCCAGGGGAACGGGCTGAGAGACGGGATGCATGATGCCCGAGATCGGGAATCACGTCACCTGTCTCGCTCGAGCGGTCGCGATCGGCATCCGGACAGAAGATTTTCAGGGTCATGCCCCCACCGGCAGCCACGTGGGCCGGTGGGAGCTTCTCGGCAGCGCCGGCTCAGCGACTTCGGCGGCGGCTTCGTGGTGAAGGAGTGCGCGTCTTCGGTGATTCCGGCGGGGGGTCGTCGGGATCGAGCGTCGGCTTGAGCTTGGGGCGGTACGACTCGCCCTCCATCACGAAGTCGAAGGCGGCGTTCTTGAACCGGTCGACCGCGCTCTGAGCAAGCAGCACGTCATCGAACATCGAGATCCACTCGGCGGTGTCTCGATTGCTGGTGATGATCATCGAAGCTCGCCCGGTGCGCTCGAGAAAGAGCTGGTACACGTCGCGACTCTCCTCCTTGGTCATGGGCTCGAGGGCGAAGTCGTCGAGAATCAGCAAGTCGACGGTAGTGAGTGCGACCATCTCTGCGTCTCGAGAGTTGTCGAGCCGACTCTGCTTGAGCAACCGCAGCATGTCGTCGGCGCGGATGAAGCGCACGCGGTAGCCGTGTTGGCAAGCGATGTGCCCCAGCGCGGATGCGATGAAGGTCTTGCCGACACCGACGGGTCCGAGGATCACGACGTGCTGCCGCGCACTGAGGAAGCGCAAACTGGAGAGCTCAGCCAGGAGGCGCTTGTCGTAGGAGACCTTTGCGGACTTGTCGAAGCACTCCAGCCGCATCTCCGGGTCGAGCTCGGCTTGTCGAACGCGACGCTCGGCGGCAGTGCTGTCGCGCCGCTGAATCTCGTCGCTGAGGACCAACAGCAAGAGTTGCTCGAAGGAAAGATCCTGCTTGTCGGCGAGCACCAAGCGGTCCGGGAGCGTGTCGGCGATCGGGCCGAGTTTGAGTCGCTTCAGCGAGCTCAGCAGCTCGGGATTGAGACGATGAGAGGCGCTCATTTGGAACCCTCCTGGTCGTCGGTCGATCGCGAACGAGTTTCGAAGTGCTTGTTGTCGCGAGCGAAGCGCGGCAGCGGGAGTTGTGTGACCGTGCCACGCCGTTCCGAGTCCGGAGCTTCGGGTGGTCGAGTCGCGGCCTTGAGCATTCGCTTCAGCCGCTTCACGTCGATTACGTCGAACGCTAGGGCGCTCTGGCAGACCGCCTCGACGCGCCCGGCGTCGTGTTGATCACACAGGCGCAGCAGGGAGTACGCGGCACGCATGCGGGCCCACGGCAACGGACCTTCGAGGATGCGCTCGGCGTACTGACCGATGTGCTCGCCACGCTCCTTGGCCTGAGCGATCACGCGGTCGACACTGCGTAGCGCGTAGGCCTGTTTCTCCGTGGGATAGTCATTCACGTCGGTCGAACGCCCACCGGGCGGTTTACGCGGATGCACCTTGATGAGCTCGGTGCCCAGGAAGAGTTTGACCAGCTTCCTGTCCGCACGGACCCTGAGCTTCTTGCCGATGTAACGAGTTGGGGCGGAGTACAGCGCTCGTGCGACCTGAACGTGGTGGTCGGGGTGTACCTTGGCATCGGTCCAGAGCGGCACGTCGAACGCCTCGGCGGGCGGCGCAAGCAGGGTGGCCTTCTCGACCGTCTCGAACACGTCGCGTGGGACCTTGCGAGTCGTGCCGTGGACACGGCGCCCGGCGATCTCGGAGCACCACTCGGCCGCGCTTCGGCGGGCATCGTCCAGGTCCCGAAACTCCTCGCCCGCGAACCAGCTCTCCCGAACGAAGGGGACCTGGTTTTCCACCCTCGGCTTGTCCTTGGGTTTGCCGATCCGCGTCGGGTCGACGAAGATACCGCGAGCCTGAGCGTAGTCGAGGAACGCGGGATTAAGCGTCGACTCGATCGCGTCGGCCTTGAGCACGATGCCCTTCATGTTGTCGGGCACCATCGTGGTGGTGATGCCCCCGAAGAACCACCAGGCCTGGTCCAGCGCCTCGCAGATCGCTTCGGTAGTTTGCCGGAACGTCGGCCACACGAACTGATAGCGACTGAAGGACAGCGTGATGATGAGCGCCCAGAGCACGCGGCGTCGGCCGGTCTCCGGATCCGTCAGGTAGCCCATCTTGCCGAAATCGACCTGCGATTCCTGCCCGGCGGGTGGGTCCTCCAGCAGAATCGTGGCCTTCTTCTTGTGCCAGCCGAGCTCGCGGATCGCATAGCGGCGCACGGTCGCGTAGCTCGCCTCGACGCCACGTCGCACGAGCAGGGCGTACACCTTGGTCAGCCGCAGCGGCGGCGACCCGCTCAGCCACTGGTCGATGTCGTTGCGATGCTGAGCGACGCGGGTCCACTGCTCGCTCGGGTCGGGCAACGGTCGCGACTGAACGCACTGTGCGACCGCGTGTACGTCATCGTCGGTCAGCTCGCGGTCCCGGGTGATGCCCAGATCGATCGCCCAGCTCACGTACCGCCGCACCGTCTTTCGATCGATGCCTGTCTCGCGATGGATTCTCCTGTCACTTTGCTCCGCCTGCCAGCGGCGAAGCACCTCTTTGATTTCAATCATGGTTAGCTCCCTGTAGGGCATGGCTTCTCCTCCGACCGCGACCCGCGCCGTCGATCGGAGCAGAAGCATTCCAGAACAGGTCGCTCAGCCCGTGGCTGGCCCCATGACGCTGCAAAAACGACCGGAACCTGGCCCCATGACCCTGAAAATCTGGATCATGCTCCCCTGGCGGGTGGCCCCATGGTCCTGAAAATCGGGTGGCCCCATGACCTTGAAAAAATCATGCGACCCTGGCCCCATGAGCCTGCAAACTGGCAATACGGCTCGACGCCAGCTCAAGACCAGAACTTTTGGTTGTGAGCTGGGGCCACACGAGGCAGGCAATCCTCGTATACCGTAAACCACCTACCGTGCCGCCCCGAGGCTTCGCGGTGCGGGCAGCAAGCGCTCGAACTTATGTCATCGCCGACGAGAAGTGGTCCAGCACCGTCCCGGTGAGCTCCAGCGGCAAGGAGCCAACCGAGGCCGACCCGTAGGCTGTAGGGTGATCGGGTCAAGGGTGAAGTTGGAGCCCCGGCATGCCGACCAAAGTAAACATAATACACCTGTTATGTTTAGCGGAGCGAGGACCCGGAGGCGCGCTGCTTGCGGCGGCGGTTTATTAATGATGTGTATGTCAGCAGAGTTTTGGTGGCCGATGCAAGCAGCGTGCGTCCGGCCGCTTCGCATAAGAGCGGCTTGTGCGAGGCGCCGAGCGGAGCGGCTTTGCGCCGGCAGGCCGGGGCCGTTGAGTCAGGTGGGGGTTGGAGCTGCGTGCTGGGCTCGTTCCGGTTTTTGCGCTGACGAAGCGCGCCGTAGACGCCTGCCAATAGTGGCCTACCCAGAGATACGGATGTCGCCCATTCTAGCCGGATTTCTGCTTTCGATCCTATTCAGCTTCACTGCCGTGCGGCTCATGAACGTCCGGTGGCGATAGCTAGCCGGCCAATGCAGTAGCCTCGAGGGACTCGACACACGCCGCATGGAGCCTTTGGGCCAGCTCGGGAGCGTGCTCTGCGGGCACCAAGACGCTGAGGCGCCGACCCGAGGTGGAGCGCTTCACACGGTAGCCTCGCAGTGTGAGCTCGGCCCTTCGCAGTCCTTCTGGCTCTCCGATGACCGAAATCAGGCTGAGGCCGTCGCGTATTTCCAGCTTGCTCGGAGTGAGGGCTTCGAGCGCCCGCTTCGAAACCAGATCGCCGCGCACCCAAGCGCTAAATCCTTCCGGGTGCCGCTCAGCGTCCTCCAACGCGATGCCGGCGTATTCGGCATGCCGACAAAGCTTTGGCCACAGCTTGACGGGGCCGCGCAGCTCGAGCGCGCCTTTGAGCTCGACGACGGCGACTGCGGGGGCGGAGGTGCTCTCGTCCACGAGCCACGTTTCGCGGGGTGAAGCGGAGCGTGCGAAGGTCTCGCGGGCAACGATGGGCACGCGGCTGATGCGCGCCAAACGCACGGCCTCCGCGTTCAATACTCGGGCGCCGGCATGCGCCATGTCCCACATGAACTGGTAGCCCACACGCGGCAGGTGACGAGCGGCCGGTACCGCCCGCGGGTCGCTCGTATAGACCCCGTCGACGTCGCTGTAGATTTCGCAGGCTTCGGCGGCGATAGCGCCTGCTAGCGCGACCGCCGTCGTATCGGAGCCTCCGCGCCCAAGCGTCGTGATCTCGCGACTCGTGCTCACGCCTTGATAACCAGCGACCACCGGAACCTCGCCTGCCTCTAGGGCTTGCAAGACCCGCTGCGGGCGCACCTCGAGAACTCGTGCGTTGAAGTGCGCCTCGTCGGTGACAATGCCCGATTGCGACCCGGTCAGGCTGACCGCGCGAATACCCAAGCCCGAGAGCACGATGGCCAAGAGCGCCGTCGTGACTCGTTCGCCCGTACTGACCAGCATATCGAGCTCCCGCTGCGGCACCTCGCGTGCGCCGGTCACGCTGCTGGCTTGCTCCGCCAGCTCCAAGAGTTGACTGGTACTGGTGCCCATGGCGCTAACCACCACGACGACGCGTCGCCCCGTCCGAGCCAAGGCACCGACTTTGTCGGCAATGAGCCGCAACCGAGCGACGCTGGCAACCGATGATCCCCCGTATTTCTGCACGATAGGGGCGCTATGCCGCGCGTGCTCCGACCTCCCCCAAGAGGCGACGTGGGCTGGCGAGTTCATGTTTCGAGTTAACACGAGTGTGCGCCGTTGGCCCAAAATCGTGCGAGCCGACAGTGCGCTTGGATCAACGCTGCGTCCGCACCCCCTATTCTGTCGCTCCGGCTTCGGGCCGAAATCAAGCACCGCCGCTAGGCATCGCCTTTGGGCGGAGCGAAGCCTCGCACGCCGAAATCTCCTGCGGCGTACAAGACTTGAGCCGTGGGGTCCCAAGCCAGCGCTCGAACGGGGGCGAAGTCATCTCCGTCGCTGCTTTCGAAGTCGGCGAGGGTCGTGACTCGGAGCGTCGTCATGTCGAGCAAGGCAAGCTCGGAGCGATTCGCAACTTCGTGGTTCAGCGTGAGCCACAGGTGCGGCGTGCCGAGATAACTACCGAGCACGCTGGCGCTGACCGCGACGCAACCCGGAACGCGAGCAAAGGAGCCCCCGCAATCTTGGGAGACCAAGAGACCGTGTCGAGGACCCGACAAAGCGATGTAGGGTCCCCAGACGATCAACGTGCAGGGGCCCAGCGCAAGGGCGCGTTCCAGCTGGCTGTCCAGCGGTTGAGCCAGAAATGGGCCTGTGGACTCCGGCGCCTGCAGCAGGCACACACCCTGGGGGCTCTGGCCCAACAGCGCGGGCCGATCGGCTTGCGCGGGCAGCTGAATGGCTCTGGCCGAGGTAGCCAGAGGAGTCACCTCGAGCGTTTCGGGTGAGAGCTTTAGAAGGTTTCCGCTCGGAGTGAGGACAACCAGGTGTGAGCGATCGCTTCCGGTCCGCCAGCAGGCAAGCGACAGCATGCCCGCAGGCCCTTCCGAACCACTAAGTCGAGCGCGCCACTCTACCGGTGTCCAGGAGTCTTGGGCTCCCAAGCGCAAAGCAAGCAACGTGCCGCTCCTCGTGCTTGCGAACAGCCCATCCGGATCGAGCGGATGCGGCTGGAGCTGAATGAGGGCACTCGGAGCGGGCACGAGGCGCCGGTCCTCCCGCTCCACCATCAGCAGGGCCTCGCCACCGGCAAAGACTCGACCGTGAACGCACAGAAGTGCCTCATAGCGACCCGGCTCGCGGTACACCTCGCGCCATGGCGCCCCAGATCGATCGAGCGAGACCTCGTCGGGAAGCTCCAGTTCCCAGTCATTGAACAAGATTTCATCGTCACCGTCGGGGGTCGAAGCGCCCGCTTCAGGCAGGTGCAGCTCCACGCTGTCGTCGAAGCCGAGGGAGCTGTCCTCCAGATCTTCGGGCAGTGGCTCCTGAATGCCCATCGATGGGTCGAGCTCGAGCGGTCCTGTTTCGTCGTCGGCTCCCGCACCGGAATCCGGCGCCGATTCGACCAAGCTGGATAGGTCCAACTCGAGCTGCCATTCACCTTCGGTGTCGCGCTCCAAGAGGTCGTTCACTTGGATGCCGATGTCCAGATCAATGGCCACTTCGTCATCGAGGCCGAGCGAGACCTCGTCTGCCTCGAGCTCGAAAGGCGTCTGTTCGTCGAAGAGCTCGTCTTCGTCTTCGTCGTTCACCGGCTTGTCGCGTTTTTCCACCACGTTATCCACAGAGGCCATTCACTGTTAGCGATGGCGTTCGGGATTGTCGACCACGGGTTCGTCGAGTCGGCGATCTAGAGGCTGGCCTGGTGTTGCGGGATCAGGTAGCGTCGCCACGCTCGTGAGCAATTCGGACTTCATCGATTCCAACCTCACCACACGGCTCGTCAACGTCGAGCCCAAAGACGTGGTTTACGTGAAGGGTATCTTCGAAGCAAGCCAGGGTGTGGGAATGATCTTCGCGGACCACGGGGGCAACTTGACCGTGGCGGCGCCACATTCACAGGCCAATGCGCTCGATGAATTGCTCCGCGACCTCCAGCAAGAACTGGGTGCCAACATGAGCACCGCGGTAGTCGCCGCCGAGCCTTCGGGCAGGTGTGCCGTCAAGGGCCGATGATCGTGGTGAGCATCTCCGGCAATGTGGGCACCGAGCAGCCCTCTGGCGGCGCGGTGCAAGGCGACTGCGAGACGCCGGGCGCAGACGCCTCGGAGCGAACGCCATTGCCGCTTGCCCGCATCAGATCGGTCGACGAACGCATGCAGCAGGCTTGGTGTGAATGGTTGAACGCGCTCGCCTCGGACGCGGAAGCGGCGCTGGCGGCGGCCATGGCCTATCGGGCGCTCGATCCCGGCGCGCGGGACGCCTGGCTGGCGGCTCTGGCCCATGACGCTGACAAGCTGAGCGTGCCAAAAATCGCGCTGTATGCGCCGCTGCTGGCGGTCGAGTCGGACTCGACCCGCCGCGAGCGGATGATCCGTGCAGCGGGAGGCGCACTGATGGACGCCACCGCCAGCGGGGCGGCGTACGCCCTCAGAGCTTGGGGAAAGAGAGGCCAGCGCTTGGCGGTACTGGTGACGCCGCTCTACCTCGACTTCGTGCAGGTGCTGGCCTGTGGGTATCATCTCGAGCGAGGCTTCGATTGGGTGCGGCATGATCCGATCGTCGACAAGTCGAGTGCCCCGGTTGCAGGTAGCGAGATCGAAGCACTCAGCACCGAGGCTGCTCCGCTGGGCTCGGTGGTGGACGAATTGGCTCACGCCGTGCTTGCTCACCAGCGCGCCGGTCGGAGCTTGCCGGAGGCGCTCAGAGTCTTGTCCGATATTTTCGAGCCCGGCTTCGGTACCTCGAGGAGCTAGGCGCGCCTATTGGCAAGAGCCATGACTGTCGCCTCGAGCTGCGCGTTGCCGAAGCTGTGCCAGTTGTTCGGTGTCGTGTCATTGGGATGGGTCGTCGCCTGTGCGTCCCCTCCCGCCGGGGCGCCCGAAGAGCCGCGCGCGCAGGCGCAGCCGATCGAGTTTTCGTTCGGAACGACTGAGGGCGAGCTGTTCGACAGCGCGAGCACTCGCGGGCGCTGTACGCTGGTGCTCTTCGTCACGACCTTCGACCTCGCCTCGCAGGCGCAGGCGCGCTACCTGAACGAGGTCATCCGCGAGCACCGCCCGCGGGCCAATGCGGGGGCGGTCGTGCTGGAACCTCCCAAGCATCGGATATTGGCGGAAGCTTTCCGCACCAGCCTGGGCCTCGTGTATCCGGTCGCCCTGGCCAATCCATCGACGCTGTCGGGTAGCGGCCCTTTTGGGCGAATTGCCGGGGTGCCCACGCTCGTCGTGCTCGACAGAGACGGACAGCCGGTATTTCGCAGCCAGGGTGCTGTCTCCAAGGCTCAGATGCTGGAGGCGCTCCGGGCTGCCGAAGCGGGGCGGGTGTTGCCCAATCGCTGAAGCGGCGGCATAACCCAGGCCGAGCCCGGCAAAGGGACAGGAGAGACAGGCATGAAGTCGATAAGAAAAGTGGTGCTCGCGTACTCGGGTGGACTGGATACCAGTGTCATCTTGCGTTGGCTGAAAGAGGAGTACGGCGCGGAAGTGGTCGCCTGGTGTGCGGACGTAGGACAGGCCGAAGAGCTCGATGGACTCGAGAAGAAGGCATTGGCTACCGGCGCTTCGAGCTACGTTCAGATGGACTTGCGCGAGAAGTTCGTCAAAGACTTCGTGTTCCCCGCGTTTCGCGCGAACGCTTTGTACGAAGGCGAATATCTGCTCGGCACCTCGCTGGCACGGCCTTGCATCATCGAAGGGATGATGAAAACGGTGGCCGAGGTCGGCGCCGACGCCATAGCTCATGGCGCGACGGGTAAGGGCAATGACCAAGTGCGCTTCGAGCTGGGCGCCATGTTTCTCGATCCGAACGTGCGGGTGATCGCGCCCTGGCGCGAATGGAAGCTCAGGTCGCGCAGCGACTGCATCGAGTACGCCAAGCAACACGGCATTCCCGTAACGGCTACGGCGGAGAAGCCGTACAGTATGGATCGCAACCTCTTGCACCTGTCCTTCGAAGGAGGCGTCCTCGAAGATCCATGGAAAGAACCCATGAAGGACATGTTCATCCTCACCAAAGATCCCGAAGATGCACCGGACAAGCCGCTGGTTCTGGAGCTCGGATTCGAACACGGCAATCCCGTGACTCTGAACGGTGAGCGGCTTGCTCCCGTGGCGATGCTCACTCGTCTCAACGAGCTTGCGGGCGAGCACGGCGTCGGCCGGGTCGACATCGTCGAAAGCCGTTTCGTAGGTATGAAATCCAGGGGCGTTTACGAGACTCCCGGCGGCACCGTGATCGCCAAAGCCCATCGGGCGCTCGAATCCATCACGCTCGACCGCGAGCAGATTCGCATCAAAGACGGGCTGATTCCAGAATACTCCACGCTCGTCTACCGCGGCTTCTGGTTTTCTCCCGAACGCCTAATGCTGCAAAAAATGGTCGATTCCACGCAAGATGTCGTCAGCGGCGTGGTCCGCCTCAAGCTGTACAAGGGGTCGGTGCAGGTCACCGGGCGCAAGAGCGACAACACGCTGTATCGAGAGGACGTGGTCACCTTCGAGGCCGACGACGTCTACGATCAGGCTGACGCTACGGGCTTCATCCGATTGAATGCGCTCCGGCTCAAGCTGGCAGCGCTACGCGACAAGCGCTCCTGAAGGCCAAGTCGGTGGCGCTGGGTGATCCCGACGAGCTCTATGCTCGAGCCACCGAGCTTGCCGAGCGCGCGCCCGAGCCGGCCGTCAGCGGCAATCTGGTGACCGGTACGGCGGGCTGGACCGACCCCACACTGATCAAGAGCGGCCTGTTCTATCCGCGCGGTTTCAATTCACCGCGGGCTCGGCTCGAATATTACGCACGGCATTTCGCCATGGTCGAGGTGGACGCCACCTACTACACTCTGATCACGCAGGAGACCGTGCAGCGGTGGTGCGAAGCAACGCCTCCCGGCTTCGTGTTCCACGTCAAAGCGCATCCGGTGTTCACCGGACACCCCATGGATGTGCGGCGATTCCCGGGAGACCTGCGCAAGGTCTTGGAGGACCTGGGGCACGAGGCTCGTGTGTACAAAGACAAGCTCCCGAGCGAGCTGGTCTTCGAGATCGAGCAGCGCTTTTTCGCTCCTCTCGAGCTCTTGGAGCAGGAGCGAAAGTTGGGAGTCGTGTTGCTGCAATATCCACCCTGGTTCACCGCCACGCGTCGCAATGCTCGCCAGATCGAGGCGACGCGCCAGCGCTACCCCGGTGCGAGATTCGCGGTCGAATTTCGTCACAAGAGTTGGCTTTCGCCGGCACGCCGCGAGCGCGTTTTCGGTCTATTGCGAGAGCTGGGTATGACCTACGTGTGCGTGGACGAGCCAGAAGGGGCGGTGGGTGGGCTGCCCCCGCTGATCGAGGTGACGACACCAAAGCTCGCCATCGTGAGGTTTCACGGTCGAAATCGCGCTGCATGGGCCCGCCGGGGTGCCAGCGTGCAGGAGCGCTTCGACTACTTATACTCCGCCGAAGAACTGGCAAGTTGGGTGCCCCCCACCCGGCGCCTCGCCCAGTCGGCCGAGCGTGTGCACGCCGTATTCAACAACTGTGTGCGAAACTACGCGGTACTCAATGCCAAGGGGCTCGTGGTTCTGCTTGGTGCGTGAGCCGTGCCGTGCTAGCTCGGCACGCGTGTCGAAGCGAAGGACCTCGTCGATCGTACCGGTGGCATTGCTGGTGCTGAGCTGGACCCCACAGCTTCGGGCGGAACCGTCCAGCTGGTTTTACGTGGGCGCGGGCGCCGCCGAGTTGGACCTGCAGGAAAAGGATCAAACCCCGCTGCTGCAGCTCGAAACAGGGCTCGGGACTCCCGCCAAGCATGGCATCGTCTTCGGTGGCCTATTTCAGCTTGGTGGCTACTTGCGACACGGCGCCGACCTGGGGGCGGCCTTGCGGACCACGCACAAGAGCTTCGTGTTGGGCGACTTCGGCGCAGCCTTGGACTTGGGTTTCTACCAACGCTGGTGGGGAGGACAGTCCACGGGAGCGTCGGCGCGCTTGGTGCTCGGAGCACCGCTCGGCATTACGGCCAGCATCGGTGGCACCCTGGGGAGCAACGAGCACCGGACTTTGGGCGCCACGCTAGGCATCGACTTTGCCCGGCTCACCGTGCATCGCACGACCCTGCTCGACTGGTGGTCCAATCCATTCCCCCCGGAAACAGGCACCGACACCGCCTATCTGTCTCGCTAACTCGACTGACTGAGCGGGTATGCGCGGTCGGCCTGTAGTGCTAGATCGGAGGCTCCCGTCGCTCACGAGCCCGCTCCATAACCCGCGCCGCGACCCTGCGGTAGCGACGCCCCAAGACTTCATCGTCTGGAGTCAACCTGAGCGCCAGCGCCAAGTGCCGTTCGGCCGCGCACACGTCGCGCTGGTAGTCCTCCTCGAAGCGAGCCGCTTCCATGAGCCAGCGCTTGGCGCGCGGGTCCTTTTGTTCCGACACCTCGAGCGCCTCGCTGAGCTCGGCATAAGCCAAAGACGCACCCGCCAGATCGCCCAGCTTCGCGCGATAGCGCCCTTCGAGAGCGCGCGCCTCCAGACCATATGGCGGCACTAGGGGAACCTGCCGCAACCGGTGTACGGCCGCTGGTAGGTCTCTGAGCTGCCGCGCC
>CBFGRJ010000041.1:0-28330 GCA_965651135.1 uncultured Myxococcales bacterium | reverse complement strand
GCGTATGCCGCGCACTCCTCAGGGCGCGCGTAGCATTTCAGCTTAGTGCGTGCTGGTCTGCCTCAATTCCCGCCTTCAATGAAGGCGGATCACGCGCCGCGCAGATACGTCGTCACGATCTCTTCGTAAACGACCCCACCCGTATTCACTGCTCGGTGGACCCGGAGCTCCGGCTCGTCCCAAGCCGCCAAGCCCGGGTGAACCGGCACGTCGATGACGTCGGGGCTTCCTTGGAACTCGATGCGCAGCGCTTCACCCGTGATCACGACGGAGAAGCGACGGTGAGGGTCCGTGTGCCATGGTCCGACCTCGCCAGGCTGGAGCACCTGGCGACGGATGATCAGATCGTCTCGCTCGGTGATCGTTTCGATGTGCATGGTCGCGTTCCTGCGTTTGCCGCAGGTTTACCATCGGTGAAGCCCATCCTGTAGGGCGCCAGGACACCCCGGACGCGCGGGGGGCCCCCCGAGTGGTCGCACTCGCTCGCGGCCGTTTTCGGTGCACTTTTGCAGTACCGAAACCCAAAAGCGACACTCCTGACCCGCGCACGCCGCGGATTGGGCGAGCTTCGGTCATACAATCCAAAGCTCGTCGTGCGCCTCCACCCCCGAACACCACCGGGTTCCAAACTCATCCTTGGCATTGCCTCGGTGGCGGGCTGCCTGCTGTTCGCGCCAGTGTCGAGTGCCCTCATCGTCTGGGAAGGGCAGGTGGTGTCGGAGTGGCCCGACCAGCCCGCTGCGAGGTTCGGGCCTGGCGTCGCGGCCGCCGAGTGGCCCATCGGCAAATATCCCGATCCCAAGGGAGAAGTTTGGGGGCTCACCATCGTCGTGGACTTCAGCGACGTGCCGCCCGCGTTCACGCTGGAAGAGGTCGATGCCTGGCTCAACCAACGGGGCTACAGCGAAAACGGGGTCAACGGCTCGGTACGCGACTACTTCTGGGACAACTCGCGGGGACAGGTCGACTTCCGAAACGAGCTCGTCGGGTTCGTACGCGCGGCAAAACCCAAGAGCTACTATGAAGGCGGCAATGGCTATGAGCGTGCCGCCGAGCTGGTCGCCGAATTGATGGAAGCCGTCGACGACGAAGTCGATTTCAGCAAGTTCGACAATGACGGCGATGGGCGCACCGAGGCCATCAGTATCGTCTACGCGGGACCCCAAGAACAGTTCGCCCAAGGCCTATGGCCTCACGCGGGCGGTTTGCGTGAAACTCGGGACGGCGTGCAGCTGACCCGCTACCAAATGTCGCAAATGGGCAACTCGCTGGGCTTGTACACCATAGCTCACGAGGTGGGGCACATGCTGTTCGGTTGGCCCGACCTATACGGGTTCGGCAACTACTGCATCATGGGAAACGCGAGCGACATGAAAAACCCGGTGGGCATCAACGACTTCTACCGAGCGGACCAAGGTTGGATCCCTGTCATCGACATCGATGAAAGCACGAACATGCGCTACCGCGCGGTGCCCGATGCCGGGGGCTACCGCTACGTGAATCCAGAGCGGCCCGACGAGGCCTTCTTCTGGTCCAACGTCCAAGCCACGAACCGCTGGAGCACCCTGCGGGGCAGCGGACTCGTGCTCTTGCACTTCGACTACGCCATTCGCAACAACAATCCACCGAACCCGCTCAGCCTAGCGGTGGTTCAGGCCGACGGGCGCCGCGAGCTCGACGAAACGCAATGGCCGAGTCCTGGCAGCGATCCCGAAGACTTCTTCCACGCCGAAACCAATACCGAATTTTCTTCGGATACGACGCCTGCCTCGCTGTGGAACGACGGCTCCGAATCCGGGCTGCGCATCTACGAGATCAGTGCCAACGGCCCGGAAATGACTTTTGCGGTCGGCCATGGCACGCCCGACCCGGGCATCGCGGGTGCGGGCGGCGTGGGTGGCCTTGGGGGGATGGCGTCGGATGCCGTCGCCACGGCCGCCGGTGGCATGACGAGCGCCACCACCATGGCCATGGGCGCTGGCGGCACGGCGAGCATCACGAGCACCACGAGCGATGCGGGCAACCTCACCGGTGGCACGATGGCCGGCACTGTGAACAGCGCCAACACGACATCGACGACGGGCTTCGCGTCCAGCACGGGCCAAGGCGGTATGCCTGGTATGAACACTGCCGCCACAATGGCCAGCAATTCAGCCGGAGGCGCCGCCTCGCTTTCCAGCTCGACGACGGCAGATCAGTCGCCCTCACCACCCGTCGATGAAGCCGCCGGGTGTACCTGCCGGCTCGAAGCCAAACCCACGAGTCGCTACGCCTGGCTCTTCGGTGCATTGGCGAGCACGGCGCTCATGCGACGAAGGCGCAGGGCGCGGGCGCTCGAAAGCTGAAACCGCAACATCGATTGCGCTTGAAGTAACAACTGCCACCAAGTTGGAGTGGCGGTTCGAATCGATTGCAAACGCACTGTCGTATGCGCGCAGCCGCGCGAAGCCGTCGGCATCACAGGCTTTTTGGATTCATGTCAGCACCAACCAGCCGGCGCAAGGACTGCGCGCCGGCAAAGCCAGCTTGGCGCCCGACCTCCTGCCCTGCAGCGTAAAGCAAGAACGTCGGGAACCCGCGAACACCTAGGCGAGCGACCAGGTCGGGTGAATCTTCGCCCGCTACGCGTACCACCTTGAGCTTACCCAACCACTGGCGCGCCATCTCTTCGATGACGGGTTCGGCGGCGCGACAAGGCGGGCACCATGCGGCCGTCACGTCGACAAGCACCGGCACCGCGCATTGCAGCACCTCTTCGTCGAAGGTGAAGCCGTTGACGGACAGGACCGGAGTTTCGTTGGGATGATGAAGGCTATGGGAATCTGCCATGCCCCCAAGAGCCAGCGACGAAGCAAAGTGTTACAGCTCCGCCGCTCGCCGCTTCAAGGTTCTTGAATCAAAGGGGAAAGTGCCTCGCGAAGGCGCGCTCGCAGGCGGGTCAAGCGAACCCGAACGGCCCCCGGAGTCAGGCCTAGCTCGGCCGCGATTTCTTCACTGTGCCAGCCTTCGGCCTCAGCCAACAAGAGCACCAGGCGGTCGATATTCGACAGCTCGAGCAGTGCACCCGCGAGCGCGCGACCGATTTCTCCGGTGCAGGACGCCGCGAACGGAGAGGGGGCCGTACTGACCAACTCGTGCTCGGTCGTGTGCAGTGCGGCGGCGTTGCGCAACCCGCGCGACTGACGCCGGCACGCGCTCGCGACGATGCGCACCAGCCAGCCTTCCAGGCTTCCCTCGCCACGAAAATCATCGAGGTGGAGCAGGGCGTGCAGCAGCGTTTCCTGAACGGCGTCTTCGGCTTCGGCATGGGTGCGGCAATAGCGCTGCCCGACTCGGAGCAGGCGGTCGCCATAGCAGCGGGTGATCCGATCGAGAGCCTGCTGGGATTGTTCGGGCTCTTCGGCAGCACCCTGTACCAAACGGAGCAAGGTCTGGGCGTTGCAGTAGCCATCGCTCGCTGCGGCAGGCATCGAAGCCAGTATGAGCCCAAACTCGCGGTGTGGTCCAGCTAAGCGCCAGGCCGAGCCGGCTCGCCCAGCGCCCGTCGTCGCAGCAGCGCGAGCGACAAGCCCCCGAACATCCACCAAAAGAGCGGGAGCGCCGGCGCCCTCGCAGAGCCCGAAAGCTTGCAGCCGCAGCCCGAGTCCGACTCGGAGCCCTTGTTAGGCGAACCTGTCGACGTCGAGGCGCTGGCTCCCCCGACCGATGACGTCGTGCTCGTGTCGCCTGTCGCAGAGGTCGCGCTCGCGCCTCCGGTCGATGACGCCGTGGTGGCGGTGCTGGCGTCTTCGGACATTTCACCTGCGCTGCCCCCCTCTCCGCCAGCCGAGTTGTCTTCCGGCAGGGTCAGCTCGTCCGGAGGCAAACCTTGGTCGATTTGCATCAGGTAAGCGACCAAGTCCTCCAGCTCCTGTTCGGAAAGGCTCCCGGTATCGCCATGTTCACCATTTGGATTTCTGGTGGTCAGTACGTCGAGCAAGGTGGGCGCCGAACCGTCGTGCAGGTAGGGAGGCGTTTGCCAGACACCGAGTAAGGTGGGCGTGTCGATACCCGTGAGCTCGCCCCCCAGACGAGACCCCGAAAGCTCGGTCATGGTGCCGACGTCGTGCAGCTCTCCTGCGGCGCTGTCGGTGAAGTCGTCTCCCGCATGGCACTGGTCACAGCCGAGCTCGAGGAAGATTTCGCGGCCCAACTCACCTTGTTCGGTCAGCGTTCCATCGGGATTTCGGAACGGGCTGCGCGGAATGGTGTCGAAGGAAGCCACGTACGCGGCAAGTGCATCGAGATCCGGATCGAGACCCGCTTTGGGGTCTCCCAAGGGCTCGCTCCGCGTGCCCATTTCCCATTCGTCGAGCGGAATGAACCCGAGCCCCGCTTGGTCAACTCGAATCGACCCGTCGAAATCTTGGATCTCGTCGAAGTTCCCTGACCAGTGCACCCGGCCATGGCCCATGCCCCGCCGCCCCAGCAACGATGTGGTGTTGCGAAACCCTTCGCCACGGTTGAAAAAGTCCCAGACCCGGCCGTCCTCGAAACCCTCGAAATGGCACGACGAGCAACTCAAGTAACCTTCACTCGACATGCGCGGGTCGTCCGCATTGGCGAACACCTGTTTACCGCGCAGCACGTCGGCCGGGAGCTTCTCGTCCTCGACCAATGGAACCTCGGCCACGATGCGCGTCGTCAGATCGACGCCGGAAATCAGCTCTCCGACATCGTACACGATGAGCTTTCGAGACAGATCTGCCAGCACCATCAGCCGGTCATTGGGGCCGAGCACCGAGCCCGCCGGTCCCATCAGGTTTTCGCCGCGCAGCGCCGTGACGAACGAGCGAGTGTATGCATCCCTGAGCTCGACGAGGTTCGAGCCGAACACACTAATGAATGCCCAGTCCCCGAGCGGGGTGAAGGTCACGTGTCGCGGCAGATTGCGGTCGTCAAGGTCGATGCGCTCTTCCAAGATCTCTTGATCGGTCGCCAAGTCCAGTATCGACACGAGCGGGCGCACCGCACTGTCCTGCGTCAGCGCCAAGCCGTCTCGCTCGAGCCCGCGAGACATGTTGTCCTTTTTCCCGGGAACCCAGGCTCGAGTGGCGTCAGGCGTCACCGCAACAGAAAAGAGATAGTTGGGCAACCCCCGAGCTTGAACGTCCCGATCTTCGGTCGTCGTGTCTTCGGTCAGGTCGTAACGAGCGAGCGGCTCTAGAGTATCTGCCGACAAGCGATAGACCTCGCCGTGGTCGCCCTCTGAAATGAAGCGCGGCACCCACAACTTATCGCCGTCACCCGAGATGGTGATTCCCATCAACATGGGCGCGATGTGGCGCTGCTCGACGATTTCGTGGCTGGCACCATCGATCCGAACGACGTCGCCGAGCGCCATCAAAGAAATGTAAGCGTCACCGCTGGGCGCAAAGACGATGCCCGTGGGCTGGCTGGCATACGGCAAGCGAAAGAAGTCCACCGCTCGCTTCGCATCGAGGTCGACGATGGCGACCGCATAGTCGTTTTGGTGCACCACCCACAGTAGGCCGTCGGGGGCCAGCGCCAACCCAACGGGGTGCGAAAACACTGGGATCTCCGCTACCTTGTCGAGCTCGTTCGCATCGACGAGCGTGACGGTCCCGTTGTCGGCATTGGCGGTGATCACGAGCCCACGGCTCTCGTCGAGTATGATGCTCGACGAGCTGCGGGCGGGCTCGGGAGTCGGGCTCGTGTACACCGTGTGTTGAAACAAGTGGCTGGTGAAACCCTCGTCGTCCCGCGCCACCACGATGACCGAGTAGTGACCCGGTGCGTCGTAGGTATGTTCCACGCTGGCACCCGCGTCCGAAAACTCCGTTTCGTTCCCGTCACCGAAATCCCAGCGCACTTCGGCGGTGCCTACGGCTTCGCTCACCTCGACCGTGAACGTGGTGCTGCTTCCGTTGAGCGTAGAAGCGGGCGCCGTGACGTTCAGCTCGATAGCTCGAGCCGTAGCCGCCGAGAGCAGCACGCAAAGCGGAGCGGCCCACCGCGAAAGGTCGATTCGCGGCGTCATTTGGTCGTGAACGTCGAACGAAACTCCTCGGCAATGCCGTTGCCCACGTAGTCTTTGATGCCGCCTGCAGGCAAAATCACTTCGTACGTCGTGCCGGGCTGGAGATCGTCCTTGGGGTCGAAGTTCAAGATACTCATGTTGACGCCCCACGTTCCCTGCAGCGGCTCTCCCCCCATGGGGCGCACGATGAAACTCCGCGTGTCAACGGTAGCGAGCTCGATGTTGTCGGTGAACGAGAGGCCGATGCGCGACGTGACGGCTTGTCCCGTGGCACCGTCTTTGGGAATCACGGTATCGACGCTCGGAGGCGTCGTATCCGGAGCGGTATCGTGAACGGCGATGACCGTGCCGGCATAGCGATTCGTCTGCGGCGAAAGCTGGTCGTCCGACATGACCAGTAGGTTACCGATCGCCACCGTGAACTGATCGTCGTTTTCTGCCAGGTCGCGCCGGCCGTAAATGTCTCGCACGAAGCTCAACTGCTTCGGATTCTTCACGTTGATTTTGGTCGCTCCGGGCTCTGGGCGAATCCTACCCGCGAACATGAAGCCATCTTGAAAGCTCATGTACTCGAAGTAGCCGTTGACGCCACCGCTAGAGATCTGCGTGATGTTGGTCGGATCGCTCAGCACATCGTAAATCCGGATCGGATTCAGCAGGTAAGCGTGGTGACCATACATGCCGCCGATGTAGCTCACCTCATTCGGCGAAATAGAATCCAGAATGAGCGGTTTGTGGGGATCCGAGATATCGAGCGTCGCGATGCCCGCGTTGTCTTTGGGCGTGGTCACGACCAGGATGTTGCCGATCGCGAAGAGCGGACCGGCGTTGACACCGCCGACGTTCGCCACGCGGCCTACGGCCATGGGATTGGCCGGATCGGAAACATCGAACACGTGTACGCCGGTGTTCGTGCCACCCACGTAGAGGGTGCTGCCCTGCCAGTACACGCCCCAGACCGCCTCCGTGAAGTCCCCGAAGTTGATGCCGTCGATGGCAATGGCCTTGATGTGCTGTGGGTCCCTGACGTCGGTAATATCCCAGATGTCCACGCCGTGCCCGTTGATGGTCACCGTGTAGAAGCGATTGTCGTACTTGGCGAAGGAGACCTGGTGCCCCTCGGCCTCACCGCAGCACACGTCACTTACCTTGACGGAGAGCTGCTCTGGGTCGCTGGGATCGGAGATGTCGTAGATGGAAAAGCGCGAGTTGCCCGTGAGCTGCAAGTAGCCGTTGATGACGGACGGTTGGTTGTGATGCTCGGACTCGAGGGTGGGTGAGACAAGTCCTTGGGGCCATTGCTCCTTGGGAATGTCCACCATCGTCGGTGGATACTCCTCGTTCGGGATCACTCCCTCGGGCTCGGCAGGCGGGCCCTCGTCGACCGTACCCCCCGCGCCACCCGTGCTGGAGGAGGTGGTGGTGGCGGTCGACGCTCCGCCCGCGCTCGTGGAGGGGCCGGCGCCAGCCGTGGTGACTCCCTCGGTGCCGGTGGTTCCGCCCGAGCCGTCGGTGGTGGCGCTCGAGGTGTCGCCACCGGTCGTCGTCCCTCCAACCGCAGTGCTCGGCGTTCCGTCGCTACTGGACGATGGCCCCGCTCCGTCCGTCGAAGCGCCCATTGCGCCCGTGGTGGCACCGCTGCTGGTCACCGTATCCGAGCCCGCCGCATTGGACGGGTTGGCGCCTGCGGGCTCCGGATCGCTCGAGCACGCCGCAACGCCCAATGCGAACACCGCCAGAGTGCCCTGCGCGGTCAACGTCGTTGCTCTTCTCATGGTTTCGTCTCCAAGGGAATCAAACAGGTTAATGGCGGCACCTTCCGCAAGCTCGAGCGCGCGTTCAATCGAACGCGCCCGCGGAACACCAATCGTAGTGCCAAACACAAGCCATCTCTAGGGAATAACAGGCGCCGCTGCGCCCCGGTAGCGGCCAAGATCTACCCCGGCCAGCTGCATCATTCCACCTCCGCGGTACGAAAAACATCCTCGCTAAAAGTGCCGCTGAATCTGCATGGCCGATCGCCGCCCCGACGACCAAGATGGCGCAGTGGTGCGGATGCGACGAACGAAGGACCCCTATGCGCTCGTGCCGCTGGCGTTCCTGGCTCTTGGCTGCGGTCTGACCGAGTCGAAAGGCCCACCGGAAAGCTCGTCGAGCGACGGCTCGGACTCCGTCACCGATTCCACATCCACTTCGCAAGGGGGTGCCACGGCGCAGGATAGCTCCACAGCACAGGGGAATTCCACAGCGGAGGGCGGTGCCGCGGGAGGTCAACCGGAACCAGACCCCAATCCGTCGTTGGGCTGTGCCCGTCAACTCGCATCCGGCAGTCAGCACACCTGCGTGTTGTACGACGACGGGCGGGTGTCTTGCTTCGGTGCCAACGACCTCGGCCAACTCGGAACCGGCAACAGGGCAGATTCGCCAACGTTTGCCTCCACGCTGATCCAAGATGTCCAGCACATCGCCGCAGGCGCCGACCACACCTGCGCTTCCGATGGCACGACGATCCGCTGCTGGGGCGACAATCGGATGTCCCAGCTTGGCGTCGATTCGGAGTCCCACTCGACGACGCCACAGTTGGCGGCCTCGAGCTCCTTCGGCGTGGTGCAACTGGAGCTTGGCAATCACCACGGCTGCTATATGGACCTACAGGGTCACGGCTACTGCTGGGGCTTGGGCGCCAACGGCTCCATTTTGGATGTACCGACCCAGCTCCAGCAAATCGGCATTCGGCCGAACGAGTTCGTCGAGCTCGGCGGAACAAGCGCGCGTCTCATCAGCGAAGAACGCCTCTACAACGTGGTTTGGGATACTACCGTGACCGCGTCACCTCGAGTCACTGGCGCCCCCGCAAGCGTCATTCAAAACGCGCTCGCAGTCGATCACGATTGCATTCTGAAGCGAAGCGGCAGCGTCTGGTGCCAAGGCGAAGGCTACGGGCACTTCTACACCGTGGTGACCGATTTCGGGAGTGATGTGGTCGAAATCGACGCCTCCCGTGGCTTCGACTGCGCCCGCACCAGCCAGGGCAGCGTGTTGTGCCGCGGGCGCAACGAATCCGCGCAGCTCGGCAATGGCAGCGTCGAACCCCACAACAAAGCGACAGAGGTCGCGCTCGATGCAGAGGTCGTCCAAATTTCGCTCGGCGACCAGCATGCCTGCGCCCGCTTGAACGACGGCAGTGTCTGGTGTTGGGGCACGCCGCCCGGCGGGCGCACGTTCACACTGCCCGAACGCTTCGCCGGTCCTGCCGAGGGCGAATCGTGCGGCGCTGTTCGGAGCACTCCGCGACCGTGGGATTTGCCCATGCCCGAGTCCACCGGTGCGGACGAGCTCAACGACTCACGCTTGGCTCTGGCTCAAACCATGTGTCTGTGCTGGTTCACCGACCGGGAGTCCCTGGACAGTTGCATCGCCGAGGAAGCACGCTCGCTGCAGTACTGTCTCGAGTCTTTGCTGCGTCCCGCCGACGAGCAAGCCGCCCTGTGCGAGGCCGACGCAACGTGGGACGCCGCATCCTGTTATACGAGCTGTGCGGGCACCGCCACCCCTCCCCCGGATTGCCACATGGGAATCGCTGGCAACTCGTGTCGAGCCTCCGGAGGAGTATTCGATTTCTGCGCACAAAACTTCCTCGGCTGCGACGGCCCGCTCTCGGAACAGCGCGCACGGTTCGACCAAACCTGTGACGGCGTGGCCGACTGCGACAATGGCTTCGACGAGGCCAACTGCACCCGCAAAGCCGCTGCGTTCACCTGCGCGGATGGGACGACCGTGTCGCTCGAGCTCGTCGTGGACGGCAGCCAGGATTGCCCCGATGGCTCCGACGAATGGCTGCCGTGATTTTCCTGAAGCGGGTTCTTGTCCACTTGTTCAGGCAGGCGCCGCGACGACCATCACGTCCATGGCAGCGGACCGAAGCACGCGTTTGGTGACGCTGCCAATCAGCAAGTCTTCAATCACCGATCGATTCTTTCCCACCACGACCAGGTCTGCGCGCGCAGTCTTGGCAGCTCGCAAGATCACGTCCGAAGGAAAGCCCTTGCGCACCAACGAGCGCAGTTGGCGGCCCGGCAGAGGGTGTTCGCGTAGCAGCCGCTCCAACGTGGCTTTGGCCTTGCGGCGTTCGATGTTCGTATGCTCCGCAATCAGCTTGGCGGGCAGTTCGTTGCTGCGCAGCTTTCTCTCGAAGAGGGGTTCGTAGGCATGGATGAGCCTGAGCTCGGCTTGGCTTGCCAGGGCAGCCGAGTCAGCGAGAATCTTCTTCGCGATAGGCGCGTCGGCAACGCAGATCAGGGCCCTTTGGTAAGCCGTTTTCGGAGCCTTCTTGACCAATAGTACGTTGTGATGGCCGCGTTCGATCAAGCGCTCGGCGGTGGTCCCAATCAACCCTTGACCCAATGAGCGCCCGCCACCATGGCCAACCACGATCAGATCCGAGCGCAGCCGCTTGGCCTGTACCAACAGGGCACTGGCCGAGCCACCTCGTATCGCACCCACCGCTACCCGCGCACCGAGACCTGTGGCGAGGCGACGAGCCGCGGCAAGACCGCGCTGGACATGACCCGCTTCGAGAGCGTCGAGCTGGTCGACCCCCAGCCTTTTGAGAAGCGCGCTGGGGAAGGTTCTGACCGCATGCGCGATGAAGAGCTCGGCATCGCGTTCGACGGCTAGGAGTGCCGCCCGCGCCACGGCGAACGACGCGGTAGGTGAAAAGTCCGTCCCCACCAAAAGGCGCCTATAGCGGACACTTCCCTGATGACGACCCATGACAAGTCGCGCCCTGACGACGGCTGAGCTCCAGCCAGCCAAAGACGCGGGCCATAGGTTATCAGGGCCCCTGGCGGCTGTCATTCCGGCCCGTTTGCCGAGCCCGGTCATTCACATGCCATGTTCCGGAGTATGGAACGACGAACTGAACAAAGAACTAGGAACGGGTCTTTGGTGAGGCGCAAAGGCATGCGGGGCCGAGAGTCGCGCGGACTTCATGAGATCGCCACCACTGTCAAAAGAAATACCAGCCGTTCAGCTTGCCGCGGAGGTTGTAGGGGTCCTCGCCATCGAGGTACACGGTCTGCGTATAAATGCCGGCCAGGCCTACGCGTGCTTCGGGGGTAATATCGAAATACACATTGGCTTCCGCATAACGGATGCGATCCGCCACGTAGGTCAACAGTTCGATCTCGGCCCCACCTTGGGGGTAGAGCTCGTGCATGTTCTTGGAATACGCTTGGGTATAAATCGCGGCGATTCTCACCCGGCCGGAAGGCGGCAGATAGTACTGCGCATCGATCCGAAACCCCTGCCAGTCGATGGTGTTGAGCACACCGAGCCGGTCGAAGCTGACCAGCCCCTCGTCGATGTTTGCTTCGTACTCGGGAGGCGGAGCAGCGCGAGCGGGGTTGGGTAGCGGCGGAAAGCGAGCGCCACCATCGAGTCTGAACAGATCCCCGACACCGGTCCCCGTGAAGAACGAGCCGCTCAACGTGAGCCGATTGCCGCGGTCGAACTCGTCGTCGGCGGGAATCACGGGGAGTACGGCGTCGATCGAGAGCCCCCAGCCTACCAGTTGATTCGAAGTCTGCGTGGGCGGCGGCGTGAACGCATCGACGTCGAACTGCCTCACGACACCCGAGACGCCGAGCGACATGGGGCGCGCGGTCGGAATGCTGTTGCGCGTGTAGATGCCTTTGACGGCGTTGACGTTGAAGCGCAAACCCGCCTGACCATCGGGCACCTGGGAATCCCGCTGCGCAGGAGACATCGCGGCTGCTGCGATGTCGAGCCCAACCGGCGAGGTTTCGCCGAAGGTGTGCGACAAGCGAAGCTGGGTGTGGCGCGTGACCGAGCTGGGAGTATTTTGCCAACCGAACACATCGTCGGTCTGCCCGATCAACAGGTCGATGTAGTCGCTGCCAAGCGCGAAGTAACCGTGCCGTAGGCGAAACGAAGGACTTTGATAATAAGTGCGCTCGGACGAACCGACGTCGGACGAGGGCTGATCGCCGGCAAAGTCGGCTTCGACGATGGCCGAAGGAGTGAGGCCGCCGATCGGGGCGGAATCGAGCGCAAGCCCGATGCGCGTACTGCGCGACGACGCCTGGAAACGCCCGACCGTACCCTCGTAGGTATCGCCTCGCGCAACCAAGCTCATTCCGATCGAGTCACCGTAGCTGCGGGTGGTGTCGTAGATGAAATTGACCTCGACCACCCCGTACCACGTAGCCGTGAGCCTATCGCCGAGCTCGAGGGCAATGGGATCGCGCGCAAACCAGGAACGCGGCACCTCGACGCTCTCTTCCGCGGCTGGTACCGGAGGCGTTTCGCCCGGAATGGGTGTTGTCTGTAGAGCCTCTTGCTCGACCAAAGGTTCGCTGGGCTCGGGCGCTGGCGGAGGCGGAAGCGGCTCGATCTCGGCTGTGTCCGGCTGCTCCGCGTCGGTCGCAGCTTCGGGCTCGGGTGCGACTTCGGGCGCTGGCCCTACCTCGGGTGGCGGCAAAGCGTCGGGTTCCGGCGCTGGTTCTACGGGGGTGGGATCTTCCTGGGCCAAGCAAAGGCTCGAGCTGGCAAGGACGACGAACACAGTCGTAGCTAGGTAACGAGAACGAATCACGGGGCTCCTCGGGATGGTTAGGGAACCAACTAGTGGTCAAGTGAAGTCGCAGCAGTACAGCGTGGCCTCGTAGCCTTCGGCGCTCCTGCCGGAAAACCCAGGCTCGGGACAGTCCATCGGTGGAAAGTTGTCTTCGGGGTTGTCCGGTCCGTAGCAGGCAAACCCGAAGCGCCCAGGCTCACATCCAGGGACCCGCGGATGGTGAGTGCACGTTCCGCCGACCGGCACCCGCAGCGTCATGTAACAGCAATACTTGTTGAAGCGCGGGTTCGGAGCCGGGGCTGCGGTACTGCACACCGGAAAGAAGTAATCTGCTCTACTGCGGTTGGCGCCGTAGTTCTCGCCTCGGGGTAGCGTGTCACCCTCGCACAAAAAGCCGAGCAACGTGTCGGGGCACCCGACGGCGCTCGACTCTTCACACGGAGACGGTTCTGGTTGACCCGTACAACAGTAGTCATACAGGCCGCGGTTCTCGGTTCCGTTGCTGCACAAGAGCGAAGGGTTGAGCGATTCGGGACGATTGTTGCCCCAGCATTGATAACCCACGGTGCCCTCGTCACAGTCGGCAGCACCGTTGTAGGCGCACGGCACGACGTCTTCGGTACAACAGTAGGTCTCTTCGCCGAGCTCTTTCGAAAACCCTTTGTCGGCGCACAACAGGCCGCTCGGGATGCCCTCCGAGATGGTCGCGTCCAGGTCTGGGCGAGCCGAACCAGTGCAGGAGTAGCCCACGAGCCCCGCGGGCTCTAGCTCGTCGTCATAGCCTGCGACCCGGCAATCGAGAATCGTCTCCGGTACGATCGTGCATGAACCGTCGAGCTCCGGCCGGTCCGGCCAACATGAGCCAACAGCAAAGAACGCCAGCGGACCCAAGAGCCCCAGCTGCGCGGAGCGCGTTGATCTTGCGCCTTGGGATTCCATCACTCGACGAGCCAGTCTTCGGGCAGTTCGGGCGCGGGCAGTTTGGGAAACACGCATTGCTTCGGGGTGGTCCGGCCGCGGCTGTTGTCGACCAAGTTGACGTCCACGCCTGCGGGTCGGAAGTTGGCGCCCCCTGGGCCGATCTCGATGTCGGCGTATTCGGCGTACACGTCGATGGGACCGATGTTGTCGATCACGACATTGTCGAGCGAGACAGGGCCAGTCCTGCGCACTCTGCTGTGACCTTCGATGTTCACCACTGGTGGTTTCGTGTTCATGCAGGTCACGTGACGAACGTCCTGGAAGTGGACGCGCCCGAACTCCGGATACAGCTCACCCGCGTACAGGGGGTTGTACGCAGTGCTGATCAAGAGCGGGTGATTCATGTCTCGCATACAAATGTCGCGGTACTCTATGTTGCCGACGAACCCGCCGCGGCTGATGTCCGACTTGATGCGGATGCCGTTGAAGTCCGCATCCGTGGCGTCGAAGCCCACGCTGCGAGAATCCGCGTCGATGGTGATGTCGTAGGCGATGACGTTCTGAGTTCCGCGTTCGAGCGCGCCCTCCGCGTTGATGATCTCGCCGTAGGTTTCGCTCCCGATGGAGAGGCCGTGCCCAGTACCGAAGTGGTTGTGCGCGATCACCAAGTCTTTGACGAGGTGACCGCCCTTGATGGCGATCTGATCGTCGGCGGTGCTCACCGTATTGCACGCGATCAGGCCGCAGGTAGCCACGTTGGTCGTGCCGGGGTCGATGCCATCCGTGTTGCGCGCGAAATGCGGCGTCATGTGGATGCCCTGGCTGTTGTACAGCTTCCGAGGCGTGAGAATCGTGACTCCCCAAATCGTATAGCCCTCTCCCGGTGTATCGCAGGTCCCGTCCTCCGGAGTTGCCGTAATCTTCACGTGAAACTTGGCGGCGTCGTGCAGGTGTACGCCGTATAGCAAAAAGCCCGTAACGCCCCGCTCCAAGTTGATCAGCTGTGGATTGCCGATGCTGCCATTGATGTTGCGAAGTGCACCGGACAGCTGCCACCACGAGTAGTCTCGACCAACCAGAGGCTCCCCGCCCTGGCCGTCGATGTGCCCGCGACCCACGATGCCCGGACTCTTGCCTCGGACCTGTATGAAGTCCAAACAGGCACCGGAGTCGGTGACGCCCATTTTTCCGCAGTTGCCGGTTTCTTGATACAGATCTGGATTGCGCGAAGCGTAGAGCCATACGCCTTCGTCAATCCAGAGCGTCACGCTGTCGATCTCGATGTGGGAGGTGACGAACGCGTTGTTCTTGCCGTCTGCCACCAGCTTGACCGCGCGGCCCTTGCACTCATCGAGCGCCGCTTGCACGCGGGCCGTATCGAGATCGTCCTCGTCGGGCGTCGATTTGGTGGCCTTGAGTGTCTTGCAGACATCGGTCGGCAGGCTCGGCTCCGGAGGCAGATCTGGATCGCCCTCTCCGCATTTCTTATCCCCGCCTGCGTAGTCGAACGCAGCTTCCTCCGAAACGCCGCACTGGTAGACGTAGCCCGCCGGATCATTGTTGAAGCCACCGCAGGCAAGTAGACCGAGAGCTGCCAGGCTCCCTAGCGCGGTCGTTGGCGCTGCGCGAAGCTTCACCTTAGCAGCCTCGACCGAAGGGGCAGGGCCAAGCGGTGTCGCTCGCGCAGGTCCAACGCCTGACACCCTCGGCGTCGGGCTCGAGGCAAACGCAGTAACCGTCCTTCACGTTGTCCCCGGTGTCTTGGTACTGACCGGCAAAATTGCAGGGAGTACACAACGGTGCATGACACTCGTTGGTCGCATAGGGCGGTCCGTCGAGCTGGCACGCCGCTTCGTCGATCTCGCGCGGAATCTTGTAGCATTCATAGGTTCTGTCATCGGGGAAGGTGCAATCGCCCTCTGCGTAGACTCCCGCGAGGCAGGTCTCCGTCTTCCAACCCACGCTGCTGGGCCCGCATGGGCGATAGCAAAGCTGCGGGTCCTCCGGAGTGCAGGGTGTGCCCTTCTTGATCTCCTCCCCACTCTTCGACAGCGTGAGATAACACGGAGGGTAGAAAGGCGAATCCATCGGTACGACGGGAAGGCCGGTGGTGTTCACGCTGGCGGACCCGCCGCTTCCGCTCGACGCCGCGCCGCCCGTTGCCGGGCTATCGCCCGCGCCACCTTCTCCTGCTTCACCGGCATCGCCGTTGGACGTTGCGCCTCCCGTGCCTCCAGAGGTGACTGCGCCGCTCGTCCCGCCCGCTCCGCCAGTACCCCCGTTGCTTCCGGTCATCGAGGGCGTATCGGAGGGCCGCCTCGTTTCTCCCAAGATGCCCTGATACGCAGCCTGATTGTCGACGCACGCTTCCAAGCCGAGCCACGCCGTCACCGGGATCAGAAAAGTGAGGCGCATCGGTATCTTCTTGGGGGCCTGCATGCTGGAAGGTCCGTCGAGGGCGGCGGGCTCATCACTCCACCACGCTCCTGACTCGCCCGCTTACATGCGCGAGAAGGCCCAATCGATCAGATTTCGACAAACTGAAGAATTCGAAATCGCTGCCTTGTGCTGGAGCATTAAGCGGCGCGGTTCTCCCGTTCGAGGAGACCGCCGGCCCTGCATGAAATCCGGCAGTCCGCAAAAACTCTCGCAGTCCAGGATTGCCAGCCGCTAGGAGGCTCCGATGTTCAAGCGCTCGACATGCGCAACCTTTTCGCTGTTCCTTGCCGTCGCTTGCGGCGGCTCCGGTGGTGACTCGACTTCGAATGGGTCCAATGATTCCGGCGCCGACGGCCCGTCCAGCTCGAGCGACGGAAGTTCCGGGCCGAGCACCGGCACGAACGGGGGCACGTCCACCAGCGGCGGCGCGTCGACGACGAACGGAGCCACCAGCTCCAGCGACGGCACCGGAGGCGACCAAACCTCCGGCACCACCAACGCCAGCGCAGCCGGTGGTACTACGGGAAGTGACACGACAACCGACGGCAGCGGAGGCAGCGGTGGAACGACAACCGATACCACGTCGAGCGGAGGCGCAACCTCCACCACGGACGACGGTACGACCACCACCACGGATGGCAGCGGTGGAACCGGTGGCAGCGGCAATACCGGCGACTGCCGCGTCTGGCTAGCGCCGGACGGCAACGACAGCAACGATGGTTCGGAATCCGCGCCAGTGGCGACTCTCCACAAGGCCTACGATCTCATGTGCCCCAAGCCACCCGACGGCACAGAAAATGGAGCCGAATGCTTGGGGCCGGCGCCTCGCAGCATTTGCGTCAAGCCCGGCACGTACCAGATGACCGAGCGGCTCGAGTTCAGAAAGACCCGCATGGGAACGGCCGACAATCGGCTGACTTTGCAGGGCGACCCCGGCTCGACGGAGCGGCCCATCTTCGATTTCAACGGGCAAGAGCGCCTCGAGTGCGGCGCCAACCCTGACAACAAAGGCGGGCTCACGATCAATGCGCATTACGTGACGGTGAAGAATCTCGTGATTCGAAACGCCAACGACAACTGCATCTTGGTCCAAGGCGCCGAAGGCCTGATCGAAAACGTATTGACCCACGGTTGCGCCGACACGGGCATTCAAATCAGCTCCGGCGGCGAATACGACGGCACGGGAACCAACAATACGATACTCAACTGCGATTCTCACAGCAACTACGACAGCCAGTGCGATGGTGAAAACGCGGACGGCTTCGCGATCAAGGAAGGGACTGGAACCGGCAATGCCTTCATCGGGTGCCGCGCCTGGAACAACACCGACGACGGCTTCGATCTGTACGCCTGGACGTCGCCCGTGCGCATCGAAAACAGCTGGGCCTTCGACCAGTGTGCGACCAACGAAGACAGTGGTAGCGACTGCAATGGCTTCAAACTGGGCGGCGACGGTGTCTCGGCCACTCACCAGCTCGAAGACTTGATTGCGGTAGGCAATAGCCGAGCCACCGGCAACGGGTTCACCGAGAACTCCAATCCCGCGAACCTCTCGTGTTCCGGAACCTGCGCGGCCTGGGGCAACAACGTCGATGTCGACTCGGTAAGCGGGGTCAGCACGTCTCCCATCGGTAGCGCAAATGTCAGCAATATGGCTGCCGACAGCGCTCGCAATGCCGACGGCAGCCTCAAGTCGATCGCCGATTTATAGGAGGCTCCCAGAGTGAGCCCGCGGCTAAACGTCAGGAGGCTTCGAGCCGCGCTCGCCGGTGCAGTGCTCGTCGCATCGGCCTGCACCGACAACCCAGCCTCCTGGGTGGAGCCGGACCTCTTCGAAAGCAGCCTTCCAGAGCCCGATCCGGATCCCGACCCAGATCCGGATCCGGATCCAGACCCCGACCCAGACCCGGATCCAGATCCAAACCCGGATCCAGACCCCGATCCGGATCCAGATCCCGACCCCGACCCCGATCCGGAAGACCTGTGCGAAGCCGAATGCACCGAAGGCTACGGCCCGGAGCTGACCCCGCTCGAAGAAGCGGAGATCGCGTTCTGCATCCTTTATTGCGAGCGCTGCCCCGATCAACCGTCCGACGTGATGCTCCACCGGGGCCCAGGTGAAACCATCCCTGCGCAGCCGGGCGCCCCCTCGACCGCGACGCGTCCCCAGCTCAGCCAGGCCGACGCCGACGCGGTGTATACGATCCGCCGCGCGCTGGCGGCCGGCGGCATATACACAGTGAGCTATTCGGGAGAAGGCGGCGCGGGCGGCGCGCCGGGTGCAGGCGGCGAAGGCGGAGCAGCTCAAGAACCGCTGGGAGAGCGGACCGTGAGCTATGCCTCGCCCGACGATTGGGACCCTACGGGTGACATCGAAGACGTCCACAAGATCGTACCCGGCTTGGTCGTGGACCCTACCGGAGGCGGCACGCACACCACGATCCAGTCGGCCATTGGGGATGCGGTGGTGGTCGCGGGCTGCCCGCGGGTGTTCGTCAAGATCATGCCTGGTAGGTACCGCGAAAAGATCACGGTACCAGCCAAGACGTCGGCGCCACCCGTCACGCTCTACACGACCGAGAGCGATGCATCGAAGACCGTCATCGTTTCCGGGCACTCGACGGCGGGTGCAGAAAACGTCGGCACTCCGCTCACGATTCATCAATCCGCCACCTTCAGCAATTCGTTGCCCAGGCTGTTTCAGGCGCGCAACCTCACGATCGTCAACGACTACGTCGAGGGGACCTGGCCCGGTGACGACCAGGCCGCCGTGGCGCTCTTGAATCAGGGAGACAAAGCCGTTTTCGACAACGTTCGTGTGCTGGGCAATCGCCATAGCGCCTACGTCAAGGCGACAGCCACCAACGAAGTCTCACGAGCGTACTTCAGGAATTGCTACATCGAGGGCGACGAAGACATCATCCTAGGCAGGGGAACCGGCGTTTTCGATCAGTGCCGGATTCACTCACTGGGCAATCGGGTCACCACGGGCGCCATCACGGCGCCGAGCACGCGCCTGACCAACCCTCACGGATTTCTGATCATCAACAGCGAGCTCACGGCCGACGAGGGCGTATCGAACGTCTACCTAGGTCGCCAGTGGTACGAGGGGGACGACGTGGAATCCGTCGGCAAAGTGATCGTGCGAAACTCGATCTTGGGTTCGCACATCCGTAGCGAAGCGCCGTGGGCGCCTGTCGAACGCGCGACACCGAAGAACCCAGCGGGCGCCCTACCCGTGGTCCTTTACACGTCCGACGATTACTACGCGCCCATGACCGGCTTGATTCCGCCGGAAGTCTTTCTTGCAGAGTTCGGCAACTCCGGTCCCGGAGCTGCACGATAGCGCGTTCCCTATCCAGCTCGCGGGAGCATCACGAAAGGCTAACTCGTGCAACGGACAAGCATTGGCAAGAAGACTCTGCTGCGATGGCTGCCCCTGGGCGCTTTGTGTGCCGTCTTGGCGCAACTTGCCTCCTGCTCGAGCGAGGGCACGGCCCCGTCGACTTCTGGCGGCGATGGGTCGTGTCTCGGGCCGAATCGACTCTGCAGCGGCACTTGCGTCGACCTCTCCAGCAATCCGGCCCACTGCGGCAGCTGTGAGACCACGTGCCTGGTGGGCCAAAGCTGTCGAGCCGGCAGCTGTACGCTGAGCTGCTCGGCGCCCCAGGTCGATTGCGACGGAATGTGCGCGGATCTCGCGAGCAATGCGCTGCATTGCGGTGGTTGCAATCAAGCCTGCGGCAGCGGACAGCTTTGTGAAAACAGTACTTGCGTGACGGGCGACTGCCCGACGGGACAATCCTTGTGCAACGGCGCTTGTGTCGACACACTGACCGATGCCTTCCATTGCGGGGGTTGCGGCCAGAGCTGCCTGGTAGGCCAGAGTTGCCAGTTAGGCGTGTGCACCAGTCCAGAGGACGAGACCACCGGCGCGAGCAACACGAACGGAGGCAATGTTACCGACGGCGCCCTGACCAGTAGCGCCGGCGGCATGGGCGGCAACACGAGCACGTCCACCACGGCCTCGAGCAGCACCACCAGTTCGGTCGGCGGACAAGGGACGGCCACGACGGGCAGCGCGACGACCGGCAATATGACCACCGGCAATGTGACCACCGGTAGCGTCACCACTGGAGCGGGTGGCACCGGGGGCGTGGTCGAGGGCGTTCAGGAGTCAGACAGCTGTCCGGACATCAGCTGGCCGAGCAACGACGGCACGGTCAACCTGGGCAGCGGTATCACCGTGGGCAGCAACGAGGTCTACGATGGAGGCATGGCGATCCACGAAGGCTTGCTCGACGATTGCTCCGCTGGCGACCAAGACAGCACCGATCCGCTGATCGAGGTAGAAAATGGCGGGACGGTGCGCAATGTGATCATGGGTTCCCGCGTGGGCGACGGCATCCATTGTCTCGGCTCGTGCACGATCGAAAATGTCTGGTTCCCCTACGTGTGTGATGACGCCATTTCGGCATTGGGCGGGGGAACCGTCAACATCAAGAACTCGGGATTCAAGAACGCGCGCGACAAAACCATTCAGCACAACGGTACGGGCACGGTCAACATCGATACGGTGTACATCGAGACCGCAGGCAAGCTGTACCGCTCCTGCGGCGACGGTTGCAGCGGCAGCAGCCGCACGGCGACGATCTCCAACGTCGTCGCCATTGCCGTCGATCAAATTGCCGGGGTGAGCACCAACGATACCGTCGCACTCAGCAATATCTGCGTTCATCGCACGTTCTCCATATGCTCCATCTATGAGCCGGGCAGCAGCGACGAGGTCGAATCGGGAGTCAACAGTTCCAACGAGGGCCCCAACTCGAACTGCAACTTTTCCGCCGACGACACGCACGCCCTGTTGAGCCGCGTCACCGGCATTCCGTTCACCACCGACACCGTCTGTGGCGGCCCCAACGGGTACAAGTCAGGCAGTACCGCAACCAGCTGTGTGTCCGGCTTCGACAAGTGCCTCAAAGCTTGCATGCCCGGCGGCTATGGTTTCAAGGAGATCACGTGTACCAACGGCAAGTATGCCGAGGGCGATGGAGTCATTTGCGCCATGCCCACCGAGCCCACGGCTGCGCAAAACCTGGCCCCCTCCAGGGTCATGGGGGCCACCAACATGGTCGACAACAACGACGAATGCCCAACCGAATGGGCGATAGGCATCCAAAGCTCGAACAACTCCAACTACTGCGTCTGCGTGCACAAACCAGGCTATTATAGTCACGACAACTGGCTCGCCTGGGATTGCCAGCGCAGGTGGTGGTAGCTCTCAGGCGGCTGACACGTCGAACGGACCCACTACCCGTATGGGTAGGGGTCCGTTCAACGACTGGGTGAGCCGCCTCAGTGCGCCTGCGCGACGGGAGCGAGCAACGAGGCGAGCACCTGCTCACCGACTCGCTCGCCGAGCTCGAGACCCGCTTCTGTCGCGAAGCGGAAATGGATGCCGCACGCCACACGCGAGTCGGCGTTCTCGAGGGCCGCCTGCTCGAAGCTGGTCAGCGAGTGCGGCTGCCCCGGAGGCTTCGAGCTGGTCGACTCCATGGTGAACGGAACGTCCCCGCCATAGACTTGGTATAGAATTGCAGCGGCCGCAGCGCCCAGTGCGCTGTGTGTGGAAGGATAGTCTTGGACGGGTGGCGTGACGCAGTAGGACTCCCAATCCGACTCCTCGACGGTCGTGTCGTTCTGATCGGTGGCGCCTGCGCGGATCGCCGTGTAGGGCCGCCAGAAGTCGTAGTGAAGCTTGCTGTCCCAACCCGCGATGTAGGCATCCATCAGGCCAACGTTCAGCAGTGCGAACAGCCTGGCCGTGAACCAGAGATCGCGTTCACTCTGTTTGGCCCAAGTGACTCGCGCGATGCGATTCCAACCGATTTCGGAGAGCTCGTACCACCAATCCGCGTAAAAGCTCTGAGCCTTGGTGCGCGTGGCGTCCGTCAAACGCCCGTAGTTGCGCACCTCCTCGTAATCGGCGGCGTATTGCTCGCTATCGAGCGCGGGCGGCGGCGCACTTCGGAACTGATCCCCCGACTCGAGCGCGAAGGGAACCACGTGACGCCAGCCCGGCCGATACACGAGCTCGAAGGGTGGCACGAAGCGATGCCGCCCTGGTTCGTCCTTGGGCACGTAGGGCTCATTTTCGTCGGAATGGTCGGAAGCGCGAGACGCCAAAACCGCTTGGGCCGCCTCCTCCCCGAGCTCCAGGCCGCGTTCCCGCCCAGATTTGGGCGCACCGGCCGTGAACTCACTCAGCTTTGCGTCGAACAGCTCGCGCTGTTCAGGGTAAATCGAGTTTAGCACCGCATGCGCCGCAGCCGCAGCCGCGACTGTGGGATCGGCGCGCTCGTCGGAGCTCTCGAGCGCGAATCTGGCATACTTTGCCTGCACACCATTGGCCGCATCGTGCATGGCCAGGTGCATCATGGTCAGCGCCCGAAGATGCGGAAACGGGTCTTCGTACTTCGTGTCGACCTGATAGGCCGCCTCGAACGCGGTGTTGTTCCAATCCACGACGAGGCTGCCGTCTACGGAGACCTCCGTGCCGTCGGTCAGCGCTTCGTTCTGCGCCGCCTCCGGCTGCCCACGCTCACAACCGACACCGAAAAGCAGCGCCGCTACCAACAGCCCGCCCCCCAGGTTGGAGCTTCCCATTTTTATGCCTGCCATTCTGACTTTTGACATCGTCGTTACCTTTCTCGTTCGTGTTTCACGACCGCTCGGCCGAAGCGGAGCAGCGCTCGCCTCGACCAGCGGCCTCGTCGAACAAGCTAGGCCCCCCACGTCCGCGCATCGGGCGGCGGAACGCCAAAGCAGCGCCAAAATGTCTCCCGACCGCAGAAACGCAAAACCCGCGAAACAAGCCAGCGCGACCAGCGAACCGACCTGGCGATGAATGCGGAACCAGCTGCGGAGTTCAATTTTACTTTTCACGGGAAGGCGGGAAGTCAGGAAGATTTGGACCCGACCAAACCGTCTGCGGTGATGCGATCTCGTGAACCGGTTCTCATCCGATGACCGAGCCTTCCCGTCCTCTGTTCGACCCAACCCGAAGCTGGCGCATCGAGTCGACGGACCCGGAATACATGCAACCCGACGGAGCGGGCGGGCTCTTGCCCGACGCCTGGACTCAGGACTTCTTCGATACCGGAGCCAGCTACCTGCCGAGCGAGCGGCAAGCAGCGGCTGGCGGTGGCGATGCGGCTGAAGCCGCCGATGCCGTCCGGCTACTTCGTGCAAAAAGCCTGTTCGGTCCGGATTGGGCGCACACCTCCCCCTTCCACCCGAGCTCGTGGGACGCCTCGTCACCCTGCTCGAGGGCGCCCCCGACAGCGCTCGAGCCGCACGCATCGCCACCGCACTCGGTACCCTGGCTAGCGAGCTCGTCTGGCGTGCCCCGTCGCGCCGCAACGACCCAAACCGCGAGAAGATCCGCGGGCTGGCCGCCGACGCCTTGAACCGGGCGAGCAGCCGCTTTTCACAGCTGCAGGAGATCGACCGCGCCCTGCGCATGATTCGGTGAGCCTGGGCGGGCGCTGCGTCAGCAGCACCGCCCGGTTGCTTTGGCTCACCACTGGCTCAATGGTTCCGCGATGACCACGACTCGCACGTTGTTCCACGAAGCCGCCGAGCGCGCCGCTGACTACCTCGAAAGCCTGAATGAGCGCTCGGTGGCGCCGCTTGCCGAGCACGTCGCGCGCCTGCAAGAGCTTGCCGGTCCGCTCCCCGAAGAGCCGCTCGACGCCAGCGAGGTGTTGCGCCGCCTCGATGCCATCGCTTCACCGGCAACCCTGGGCACGGCAGGCCCACGCTTTTTCGGTTGGGTCATCGGTGGAGCGCTGCCCGCAAGCGTCGCTGCGAACATGCTTGCGGCCGCCTGGGATCAAAACGCGGGTGCTTTTGCGACCTCGCCTGCAGCAGCGGTGCTCGAAGAAGCGAGCCTAGGCTGGTTGGCTTCCGTGCTTGGCCTGCCCCCGGGCTGCTCCGGAGCGTTGGTCACGGGCGCCACGATGGCCTCGTTCACAGCGCTTGCCGCCGCGCGACACGCGCTGCTCGAGCGCGCCGGTTGGGATGTCGAAGCGCACGGGCTCTTCGGCGCTCCCGAGGTTCACGTCGTGCTCGGAGCGGAGGTGCACCCCACGGTATTGAAAGCGCTCGGCCTGTTGGGCTTCGGCCGAACCCGCGTCATCGAAGTGCCGGTGGACGGGCAAGGGCGGATGCGGGCCGACGCTCTCCCGGATCTCGAGGGGCCCACCCTCGTGTGCGCGCAAGCCGGCAACGTCAATACCGGCGCCACCGATCCGCTCGAGGCCATTTGCCGCTGGGCTCGCGGGCGCAACGCCTGGGTTCACGTAGACGGCGCGTTCGGCTTGTGGGCGGCGGCCGCTCCCAGCAAGCAGCATTTGGTCAAGGGCCACGCCAACGCCGACTCCTGGTCGACCGACGCTCACAAATGGCTCAACGTACCGTACGACAGCGGCGTCGCGTTCGTGCGCGATGGCAATGCGCTACGAGCATCGATGTCGGTCAGCGCCGCGTACCTAGTGCGCGCTTTGGGGCAACGCAACCCATCCGACTACACACCCGAGCTGTCGCGCCGGGCGCGAGGCGTCGAGGTCTGGGCCGCTTTGGCAGCGCTGGGTCGCCGCGGAGTAGCCGAGCTCGTAGAACGCTGCTGTCGTCACGCAACCCGCTTCGCGGAAGGTTTGACCCAAGCGGGCTTCGAAATCTTGAACCAGGTCGAGCTGAATCAGGTGCTGGTTGCATTCGGCGACGCCGACACCACACGCCGCACGATCGCCGCCACCCAAAACGACGGAACCTGCTGGTGCGGCGTCACCGAATGGCAGGGGCGCACGGCCATGCGCATCAGCGTCTCGAGCTGGGCCACCACCGACGACGACGTCGAACGTTCGCTCGCCGCCATGATCCGCTGCGCCCGCCAAGCCGGCGCGTGAGCCACCTCAAGCCGACGATGGCTGGAAATGCCCCTCTTCTTCGTAGCGCTTGAGCTTGCGATAGAGCGTGGCCGAGCCGATACCCAGCTGCTCGGCCGTCTGCCCCCGGTTTCCGCCGTTGGCTTGGAGCACGGATAGAATGTAGTCCCGTTCGACGTCCGCGAGGGACCGGCCGGGTGCCGGCTCGAAGCTGCCGTGCCGTGCAGCGCGGACCTCCTCGGGCAAGTCCTGCGACTCGATGCGTTCACCCATGGCCACCACCACGGCGCGCTCGACAGCGTTGTGTAGCTCGCGGACGTTGCCGGGCCACTCGTAGCGCAGGAGCTGATCGGCGGCTCTCGTCGAAAAGCCGTGGCAGCGCGCCTTCTTGCCCAAACGATGCGAGGTTTCTTGCAGAAAGAATCGAGCTAGCGGCAAGATATCGTCCTTGCGCTCGCGCAGCGGAGGAACGCGGATCTCGACGACGCGAAGCCTGTAGTACAAGTCCTCGCGGAAGCCGCCGTGTCCGACCGACGCGCGCAGGTCGCGGTTGGTCGCCGCGACGATCCGCACGTCGATCTTGCGACTCCGGTTGTCGCCGACGCGGCGCACCTCGCGCTCTTGCAGCGCACGCAGCAGCTTGACCTGCATCGCAGCAGGCAGCTCCCCCACCTCGTCCAGAAATAGAGTGCCACCGTTGGCGGCTTCGAAGAGCCCTGCCCGATCGGCAGTGGCACCCGTGAACGAGCCCTTCACGTGACCGAACAGCTCGCTCTCGAGCAGGGTCTCGGAAATGGCGCCGCAGTTGACAGCGACGAAAGGTCCCCCCGTTCGTCGCGAGTTTTCGTGAATGAGGCGCGCGATTCGCTCCTTTCCCGCACCGCTTTCCCCTGTGACCAAGACCGTCGAGTCGACGGGCGCAACGCGACGGGCGAGGTCCACCACGCGGCGCATCGCCTCGCTCTGCAGGACGATTCCGGAGACATCGGCGTCGTTCGGCATCTCTTCGGCAATGCGACGCCGGCGTGAGCGTAGGCGTGCGTCGGCCCGGCGCAATCGAGCCGCGACCGTCCCGAGCACGTCATCGATCTGCTCACGGCAATACCAAGCCGCGTGCTCCTCCGCCGCGCCACCCCACTCCGTCTTCTTCTTGCCAATCAACTCGCACACGGGGTCTCCTCGCCCGACGCAGCGCTGCTCGACGCACAACACCTCCTCGCCGCTGACAAAACTCAAATAGCCACTCGCAAACCCGCACAGGCTCCAGCACACCGGTTGGTCCGCCCGACCGTGGTGTAACAAGTGCTGCTCGGCTTCGTACGAGTCGTGCCAGATCGACTCTGCGAACGGCGCAGACTCGCTCGCGCCATCGCGCCGGATCAGCTCAACGCGAACCAGCCCCTGCAGGGCATGCAAGCGCCCCCCGGCAAGTTGCCACTGCCGCTCGTCGTCCCAGGGAAACTCGGTACGCAGATTCTCGGCCACGAGCCAACCGTGCGCGTACCCGAACCGGGTCATGATCCCCCGGGTTGCGTCCATGCCGAGGGAGTGAATGAGCTCGGCGCGCCACAGTCCGAGCGCCACGGCGTCGATAATCAGCGCCCGCTGTCCTGCGAAGCGCAGTGGTCCGCCCTGCGGATTGGTCTGGAGCAACTCGCGGAGATCCAAGTCGTCGACACGCATATCTCGATCCGTTCTTTTTGAAAGACGATGGATATCATAATGATTGACACGCGACGACTTCGCCCACTGTACTCGCTCCTAAACATGGATAAATACAGGCAAATGTAACCACCACGACTCCCTGGCACGAGAGCTGCTTTACCACTCCGAAAGGAGAAAGAAATGTCGAAGATGATCGAAGGCAAATGGGAAAGCCAATGGCGGCCCACGGACGGAGACGGCAACGGCGCATTCGTGCGCAAACCGAGCGTATTCCGGCACAAACTGCCTGCAGAGCTCCCGGAGCCAGGCCGGTACCACCTGTTCGTCGCATGGACGTGCCCCTGGGCGCATCGCACGTTGCTCGCGCGCTCGTTGAAGGGTTTGAGCGAGCTCATCCCCGTGCACTTCGCCAACGAGCTCACCGATCGGAGCTGGCGCTTCGAAGGGCGCATCGAAGATCGCTCGGCGTCACCTCACGGACACCAGTATCTCTACGAGCTCTATCTGCGCGCGGACCCGAAGTACACGGGCCGCGTCACGGTTCCGGTCCTGTGGGACGAGCGCGAGCAGCGCATCGTCAACAACGAGTCCTCGGAAATAGTCGCGATGCTCGACGCGCTCCCGAGCGATGCGCCTTCCCTCAGGCCGGCGCACCTCGTGAAGGAGATCGACGCCTGGTCCGAGCGGATGTACGACACCCTCAACAACGGTGTCTATCGCGCGGGTTTCGCGACGACTCAGGCCGCCTATGACGAGGCGGTGACGGGAGTCTTCGATATGCTCGACCAGTTGGAGTCGCACCTGCAGGGGCGCATCTGGTTGGTTGGCAATCAACTCACCGAGGCCGACATCCGGCTGTTCGTGACGGCGTTCCGCTTCGACGCGGCGTACGTGCCGCTGTTCCGATGCAACCTGAAACGGTATGCCGACTACCCCAACCTGCAAGCACACCTCGAGCGCATCTACGCCCTTCCAGGCGTCGCCGAAACGGGCAACCTCGATGCGGTGCGCCGAGGCTACGCGTCCATCCGCGCGATCAATCCCACAGGGATCGTGCCCATCGGGCCTCGCTCGTTGCTTCGACGGGCAGCCTGACTATTTGAGGGGTGGGGTGTGCTCGCTCGAAAGGGGGGGCGGGCTGACCCGACCCCACGGGGGTTGGACACGACCTGCACCGGATGAAACGCCAGCGCTCGGGCATGGCACTGTGCGCGGATCGTGGATCAGCGATCGGATTTGGCGTTGTAGGAGGGCAAATCCGAAACCGGATCCAGCTTTTGATTCCCGTGCCCCCTCGTGTCGAGTACGCAAACGGTATGCAAGCGTAGCCCCCGTTCGGTGAACATCCGCGCAACGCGCAAGGCATTCCTGGAATCATGACAATGTTTTCAAGCCCATGCACTTGTTGGTCGCAGAGCTGAAGAAGCGCCGCTGCGCCGAGGTGAAGCGGCCGCGAGTCGCAGCGCCCGAACCGCGCTGGCGCCAGCGCGAGTCGCAACGACACAGTGAGCCAGCGCGAGTCGCGCCGGCGCGAGCGCGAGCCCTCTTCGAGCGACCAGGTGTGGCAGCAGGGCAGCGGGCCGTGAACGAGCGAGAGAGTGGCGTGGGTGCCGGTGAAACGGGTGCGCGCGGGCAGGCGCTGTGTGATGGATCGTGGATCAGCGATCGGATTTGGCGTTGTAGGAGGGCAAATCCGAAACCGGATCCAGCTTTTGATTC
>CBFGRJ010000040.1:0-28335 GCA_965651135.1 uncultured Myxococcales bacterium | reverse complement strand
TCGCCATGGATGCCATCGAAATCACCCCGAGCGCGAAAGCCCCTCGTCGGTAGTACCGCTCGAACGTCACGCGCACGCGGATCTAACCGAAGCGGGCCCGAAAGGGAACTGCGCCGTAACGGGGATTGGGAAAGACTAACGGGACCGCGAAAGCCAGACGGCCGGAAGGCTACTCTCGGTCGTTCGGAGATGGCGTGGTCCAGCCACCGAGGTCCGCCACGAGTTGGTCGGCGCGTTTCGGCCCCCACGACCCGCGCGCATAGGGCTCCGGCCGTTCCGAAAACTCGAGCACCGGATCGACGATGGCCCACGCAGCCTCCACCACGTCTTGCCGAGCAAAGAGCGTGGCATCGCCTTCCATGGCGTCACCAAGCAAGCGCTCATAGGCCTCCATGCGCCCGCCCTCGCCCTGGGCGCCCTCTTCGACCACTCGGAGCTCTACGGGAACGCCGTGCATGCCATCGCCTGGGCGCTTGGCGTTGGCGCCCAGGTCGATCCCCACATTGGGGCTCAACCGGAAGCGGACGTAGTTCTCGATCGGCACCGGTTCCTGAAAGACTACCGGAGGCGGAGCGTGGAGCTGGACCACGACCTCGGTGACGGTCTTGGCAAGCGCCTTGCCGGCTCGCACCACGAAGGGCACCCCCTGCCAGCGCCAGGAATCGACGTAGAGCTTGAGCGCGGCATACGTCGCCGTGCGCGAGTCATCAGGCACATCGGGCTCGCTCGTGTATCCCTCGAACTGACCGCGGACGATGTGCTCCGCGCTCATGGGGCGCACCGTGCGCAACACCTTGGCCTGCTCGTCACGCAAGGCCTCGCAATAGGTGCTCGACGGAGCCTCCATGGCCAAGTAGCTGACGATCTGGAACAAATGGTTTTGAATCACGTCGCGGATCACGCCGGTTTCGTCGTAGAAATTGCCGCGACCCTCCACACCGAAACGCTCGGCCATCGTGATCTGGATGCTGCGCACGTACGTGCGATTCCAGAGCGGCTCGAGGAACGAATTGGCAAAACGGAAGTACAGCATGTTCTGCACCGCCTCTTTACCCAGGTAGTGATCGATTCTATAGATCGCTCGCTCGGGAAACCCCTGGAGCAAAGTCTCGTTGAGCTTCCGTGCCGACTGGAGGTCGCGACCGAAGGGCTTTTCGATAATGACGCGCGCCCCGCGAGCACACCCGGATTCTCTGAGCTGAGCCACCACGGTGGGGAAGGAGCTGGGAGGGATCGCCAAGTAGTGCACCGGGCGCTCCGCGCCGCTCAGTGCCGTGCGCAACCTGGCGAAGGTTTCGGGATCGTTATAGTCGCCGTGCACGTAGTCGAGCCGCTCGGCGAGCAGGTCGAAGGCGCGTGAATCGACCTCCGTACGTTCCGCCACGCTGGCCTTGGCGCGCTCGATCAATTGCTGCTTCGAATAGGGCTTTCTCCCCTGCCCCAGCACGCGAAAATCGAGCCTACCCCGCTTCGCCAAAGCGTAGAGCGCCGGGAAGATCTTCTTGTAGGCCAGATCGCCAGTCGCTCCGAAAAATACAAGCGCGTCCCCGTGTTCGCTCATACCGGCTCCTTCTTCTCCAAATGTCCACCAAAACCGAGTCGCATGGCGGACAAGACCTTGTTTTGAAATTCGTCCAAGTCTCTCGACGCGAAGCGTTCGAACAAAGCAGCCGCGAGCACGTGCGCCGGCACGCCCTCGTCGTTGGCGGCCTGGAGCGTCCAACGGCCTTCGCCGGAATCGGAGACGCGCCCCCCGAAGCTGTCGAGGTGCGGTTCGGCAGCCAGTGCTTGCGCCGTCAAATCGAGCAGCCAAGACGTGATCACGCTGCCGCGTCGCCACACCTCGGCCACCTCCGCAAGATCGAAATCGAACTGGTAGTGTTCCGGATGGCGCAGAGGCGTGGTTTCGGCGTCGTGCTGGCGTTCCGCTTTGCCGATGTTCGCGCGTTTCAAGATATTGAAGCCCTCGGCATACGCGGCCATGAGCCCGTACTCGATGCCGTTGTGCACCATCTTGACGAAGTGGCCGGCGCCGCTCGGTCCGCAGTGTAGATAACCGAGCTCAGCCGTGCTCTTGGCTGTTCTGCCGGGAGTATTGGGGGCAGTGCCGGCACCTGGGGCCAGCGCCCGGAACATCGGGTCCAGCGTTTGCACGGCAGACACCGCACCGCCAATCATCAGGCAATAACCTCGTGTGAGCCCCCACACACCGCCGCTGGTCCCCATATCGACATAATGAATACCGCGAGTCTGGTAGTGCGCCGCGCGAGCGATGTCATCGTGATAGTGAGAATTACCGCCATCGATGACGATGTCACCGGCATCGAGCCACTCGTCCAAATCGGCAAGCACGGCTCCCACGATGCCCGCTGGCACCATCAGGCACACCACCCTAGGTGAAGTGAGCTTCTCACAGAGCTCCCTGATGGAGGTTGCGGGTGCGGCTCCCTCTACGCTCAGCTCTCGCACCGCTTGCTCGGAGCGATCGTACACCACGCAGGCGTGGCCACTTTTCATCAAGCGCCGCACCATATTGGCGCCCATCTTGCCGAGTCCGATCATTCCGATCTGCATTACAAGCTCTCCGTCTACGGCGTTCCGTGCTAAGGCGGGACACAACATGCGACCTTCGTGTCTCGTCGTCGAGCGCCAAAACCGGCTCGTCCAAGTTTTCTGCGACTGGCTGGTCGAAACACTGCGCGACAGCATCGAGCAGCGGGGCATGGCCTCCGTGGCGTTGCCCGGTGGCTCCGTTGCCGAGGCGCTATGGCCGAGTCTGGCCAAAATCAGCGTGGATTGGAGCAAGGTCCACGTCTTCTGGGGCGATGAACGGAGCGTCCCGCCGGACAGTGCCGAGTCCAACTACGCGCTGGCCAAGCGCCTGCTGCTCGCTCCGGCCGAAATTCCGGACGCCATGGTGCACCGCATGCCGGCGGAGCGCGAACCCATGAGCAACGCGGTCCAAGAGTACTCTGCCGTGCTCGTGCGCGAGTTGGGCGACCCGCCAGCCATCGATGTCGTGATTTTGGGCTTGGGTCCGGACGGCCACGTCTGCTCGCTGTTCCCCAACCACGCAGCGCTCACTGACCCGGGCTGGGTCACATCGGTTTCGGACGCGCCCAAGCCTCCTCCGCGTCGCATCACGCTGACGCTCGGCACCCTCGCCTGCGCGCGCCATGTCGCGCTCGTAGCCCTCGGCTCCACCAAATCGGCGATCGTTCGCCGAGTGCTCGAGGACGACCCAACCCACACGCTACCGGCCACGCGCGCGCTGGCCGATGCAGCGCACAGCCTGGTGTTTCTGGATCTCGAGGCTGCCTCGTCGCTCGTCAATCCGAGACAGGACGCGTGATGCGCGTCGCCCAATAGATGTTCAGCTCTCCATCGCGATTCGAAACGAAAAATAGCGTCTTGCCGTCGGGGCTGAGCCATGGGTCGCGCTCTTCGTCCTGCGTGTTGACGCCCGGCACTTCGGTGGCCCCTTCGAAGACGTCGTCCGTCGTCCGGCGCGTGGACCAGTAGAGATCCCCGGCGCCTCCCGCGTGCCGCGTGAAGATCAGCGTCAGCCCGTCCACCGAGAGAAACGCGTCCACGATCCCGACGTCAGCCGCATCGAGCTTGTCTTGCAGCACGGGCGGTTCGAATTGCCCGTCTGCTCGGAGCTCGGCAAACCATGTCTGCCAAATTTCTTCCCCTTCGCTGGTCACTCTGCGGCGTGAAAAGGGCATCACGCGGCCCTCATCGCCCAAAGGTCGAGGCCGCTCGTCCTCCGCCGTGTTGATGAGCTCGTCCGCCACCTTTTCGGGATTGCCGAACACGACCGCGTCACCGGCCTGTCGCGCGGTCCAAAACAGGTCGGTGGTGGCATCGTTTTCGGAATCCTCGGCCTTCCAAGCAAGCCACAGTGTCTGTCCGTCGAGGGTGATGGCAGGGCTCGAGTACGAGCCTTCGCCGCCGAAGCTCTCGAGCGGCCGCGGCTCGCCAAACTCGGCAACGCTGCTTTCTCTACTGGCATACCAAATATGGTGACCATCGGCGCCCTCTTCGCGGTCGGGCGACTCGAAGAAGATTTCGAGCATCGTATCGGTGAGCGTAGGGTTTTCGTCCCGTATCCCCGGGTCGGCGAAGCTGACCTGGCGGATGTTCCCAAAGACCGTTTCGGTCTCCACCGGTTCTCGCTGTTCACCCAAGGTGACTAGCGCGCCATCGCTACAGGCGGCCGTCGCCAACAGGGCCGCGCAGGACAGTCGCTCAAGCTTGCCAAGGGGGTTCACGAGCCGGTCCAGTCTAACCCGACCCAAGCACGAGACGCGCTTCGACTCAACGCTGTCGGATGGCGCGCTCTCGCAAGAGCTGTGCCTCGCGCTGCAGAACCCCTTTGGGATAGCGCGCGCGATAGGTATCGAGCAGCGAGAGTGCCGCAGCATGATTCCCTTGGTGCACCAGGCTGCGCGCTCGATCGAGCAATTTTACCTCTTGCGCCAGCGTACTGGGCGCTGCGTTGGGCCCTGCACGGCGAGCCGCGCTGCTGGGCGGCCGGCGCTTCACGGTCGCTTCCGCTGGAGCTGCCTCGTCCACCGAAACTGCCGGCTCCTTCGACTCGGAGGTCTGGGCTGGCTCGGCCTGAACGACCTCAGGCGCTGCCGGCGCCGGCACGGGCGCGGGGTCGTTCTGTGCGCTCGGCTGCGCTGGCGGTTCCGTGCTCGCGAGAACACTCACTCCAGCGACGCCGGCCCCGAGGGCCAACGCAGCCGTAGCTTTGCCCCACCAGGTTTGCATCAACGCCTTGGCGGTCGAGGCATAGCTCAGGGTGCCAGCTACGCCCACGCCCATGGCCATCCGACGCGTGAGCGCTGCCGTCGGACGCTCCTCGAGCGCGCCTCGCAACAGCGATTGCTCGAAATCCGTCCCTGCATCCAACAGTCGCTCGGGATCGCGCATCGGTTCAGCCACCCTTCCTTGCCTGCACGGCCGTGGCGCGTTCGAGCCGCAGCGCCGCGGCGCGAAATGCCTGGCGTGCGCGACGTAAACGCGATGCGGCAGTCCCGATCGGTATCTGGACCAGCTCCGCGATCTCGGGGGTCGACATGCCTTCGAGCTCGAACAACACGAAGACGGTAACCAGATCTTCGTCCATGCGTCGCAAAACCCTGTCGAGCAGCTCGACGGCCGTCCTGCGGTTTGCCGCATCGTCCGCGCGCCGACGAGGGTCGACCCGGGTGTCCATGTCTGCTTCGAGCTGGCAGCGATGATTCTTGCGATGCGAAGAGCGAGCCAAACGAATGGCCGTTCCGAACAGGAAGGCACGCTCGCTGCCCTCCCTGATTTGGTCCAAGCGCTCGGCAGCGATCAAGAATGCCTGCTGGGTGCCGTCTGCCGCGCCGTCCTCGGTCATGCCGAAGCGGCGCAACGTGCGCCAGATCAGCATGTGGTGATCCCTGAACATTTGCTCAAGGCGGCGCCGAGCGCTCGAGCTCTGGACCAATGCAGCTCCCGAGGCTGGTAAGACAGAGGCATCCGCCATGGCTTCAGTGATTATGCGCTCCGCCTCCGGAACGATCACCGATTCGTCCAGCGCCGCACCACGCCGGCGTCCTATACTTCGGCGAAACTACAGGAAAACTCCCGGCGATGCGGCGCTCGAGTCCGACGGTAAAAGTGCGCGCCCACTGGTTTCGCAGCTTAAGCTCACCGCTCAGGCGGGCGCTTCCTGCAACTCGGAGATGACCCGGGCCCAGCTTTCCCCATCGTCCATGCCGAACTCCCGCGCGATGAAACGCAGTGCCTCTTCTTCCCGAGCGTCCACCGCCGTCGGCGCGTCCATCGCGTCGGCGGTAGTGCGAGCTATTGCCTCGGCGTGGGCGAGCAGCACGGGAAGCTCTTCGACGTCGAAGGTCCAGTCATCAGGCGCCTTCGCCAAGAGCAGAATGTCGCGCAGGCCTTCTTGGACGTACTCCTTGCTCGGGCGCTCGCGTATCCATTGCCCGAGCAAAGCTTCGCCCTCCTCGCCGATTTCGAAGTGGTTGTGCGCCAGGTCGAGCAAACGCTGCTCCTGCGCAGGTTCGATCTGCCCATCGGCCCACGCCACATGGACGAGTGGCAGCAGTTTGAGAACCTTGTAGTTCGAGTTTTTGATGCCTAAGCGCCTCAACGAAGAACGCAGTCGATCTCGAAGCATGGCCGTGCCTTTCTGTATGCTCGGAGCGCGCCTTCCACGCTCGCTGGATGCTCTCGACAAAAACGATGCAAACCGCGAGCCAAGCGGAGGCGCCCGACCCATGCAGGCGGAGGGGCGAGCTTCGGCTGGAATCCTTCGAGCCGCGCCTGCAAGGTCCCTGCGGGAGCATCCTTGCGTTCGCGCAAAGATTGCGGGTGCCCTGCGGCCGGCAGCAAAGCGGTACCTGTGATGTCGTGGTTCTCCAGCATTTTCGGCGTTAAACGTCAGCGAGGCTGGCAAACCACGGCTCCCTTTCGTTCGCTGGGCAAGCGCGAAAAGCGCTTCCTCGAGGAGCGTTTCGAACGTCGCTCGGTCAGCGCTGGAACACGCGTCAGCGAAGAAGGTCAACCAGCAGACGTGCTGATCTTCGTCGAATCCGGGAGCGTGGAGCTCCTCAAGAAAGACCCTAGGACTGGACGCGAACACGTCGTGGGCGCTGTCCAAGGCGGACAACTGATCGGCGAACACGCGTTGCTCGACGGAAAGCCGCGCGCCACCTCCGCAAGAACGCGTCAAGGCTCGAGCTTGCTCTTCCTGCCCTTCGAACCCCTGCGGCAGAAGGCTGCCCGCTCCGAATCCAGTACGGAAAAGCGCATCTATCAGGATCTGGTCGCCGGCCTCACCGAGTCGCTCGCGAGTCGTGCGCGAGAGCACGTCGACCTGTCCCTCGAGAGCGCGCGACAGCGAGCCGTCATGGGTGAGTTCATCGTCAACGTGCTGATCCTCGTCTGCAGCTACGTCCTGTTTCTGAACGCTTTGCCGTTATTTTGGGGAAAACTTTCGCCCACCACCGAGACGTTCAGCGTGCCATTGGTGGTCGTTTTCGGGCTGTTCAGTTGGCGTTTCATGAAGAAGAGCGGCTACCCCTTGAGCCATTTCGGCATTGGGCTCAAGCACCTACCGCTTTCGGTCGGCGAAAGCGTCGTATTGACGCTGCCCTTTCTGGCGCTGATCACTCTCATCAAAGCGATCTTGGTCTGGCTCAATGGGTCGGGCGCGCCCATCATCGAGCATACGGACGTAGCGGCGCGCCTGAGCGAGCCGAACGTCGCGCTCTGGCTGCGCATTTATGCCGCTACCGCGGTCGTACAAGAGCTGATTGTGCGCGGGGCGCTTCAAAGCAGCCTAGAAGCATTCTTGACGGGACCTGGCCGGCGCACGCGAGCCATCGTCGTGTGCGCCCTTCTGTTTTCGATCAGTCACCTGCACATTTCTTACCTGTTCGCATTGGTCGCCATCGTACCGGGGCTCTTCTGGGGTTGGCTGTACTCTCGGCGCCCCAATCTATTGGGTGTCTCGCTATCGCATATCGTCGTGGGCGGGTACGCGTTCTTCGTCCTCGGAGTGACGGTGTGACGCGCGTCGTCCGTCGCTTGTTCGCCTTGTCTTTCGCGTGCACCTGCGAGCTGGCTTGCAGCTCGGCGCCTCAGGCCTCGGCCTTACCACCCGTGGTTCAAGTGCCGCTTCCCAGCGAGCCGGACGACTCGACGGCACCCGCGCCCACCAGCAAGTTCGCGTGCGAGCCCGAGACCGCGAACCTCTCTCGGCGTGTGTGGTTTCGCGTCAAAAGCGCCGCGAGCGACGGGCAGAGCGCCACCAAAGAGACTCGAGCCAGCTATGCGATACACCTTTCGCCGGGCGGGCACGACGCCCCCGCCAGCGCCCGCGTAGTCTTGGAATCCCTGACGACCGGCGGAGGTGAAGCCCAGAGCGCTTGGAACACCGCCCTCGACAGACAATGGGTTCGGCTCGGGGTACCGTTCACGGTAACTCGCCAAGGTGAGACCTGGTGCTTCGCGGGCAACGACCCGTGCAGCGATCCCGACCAAGCAGAGATTTCGGCTGCCGTTGGCGAAACCATCGAGCTGTTGGACCTGGCACAGCTCGAGCCACAACTCGATGGCAAACCGAGCGACGGCCAGCTCGAGTTGACTCTTCCCGAGGCAATCCTGAAGCGGCTTGGCCTAGGCGTCGTGCAAAGCCTCGATTCGTTCGGCCGAGCACGACAAGTGAAGCCCGGGTTCCCGGCGCGCTTCGAGACCCGCTCCGAGGCAATCCGCACCGAAGGCAATGCTCGCAGTGTGCGCGCCAGTATAGAAATCGACCAGCACTGTCGCTTGCGTTCGCTGAAAGCCGAGCTGTTGTCCTTGCGTGCGGAAGAATCCGGCGGCTCGAAAGTCATCCACTACTTCACGTGGCGCTTCGAGCCCCTGCCGTAGTCCGAAAGCGGAACCCCTGATGCAGACACGGGCGCAACGTGATAAGGTGGCGTTCGTGCGCGCGGTACTTCGCCCCGGCAGAGTTCGCATTTCATGAAGGTCCTGAGCATGAATGCCGAAGGTGCGACAACCACAGCTGCAACATCGAGAGCTGCAACATCGAGAGCTGCAACATCGAGAGCTGCGAGGCTCGTGCTGCTGAGCTGTGTCCTTGCGCCCGCATGCGCCCAGACGCCCCTCGATGCGACGCTGCTCGAGCACCAAGAGGAAGATCCCGGCGCAGCGCCCACTTCGTCCATCTGCCCCGTAGACACTCCCTCCGAAGACGAGGTCTATCACATCGTGTCGAAGGCCACGGGTACGTGCCTGAGCTCGGGCCACGTGACTCCCATTCAAGGGTCGGCTGTGGGAGCTACAGGCTTTACCATCGAGCTGCTCGCCTGTCGCGACGTGTCCGAACAGCGCTGGACTCTGATTCCTGTGGACGATAATGCGCTGGTCACGAGCTTCCAAATTCGCAACGAAGAGCTCGGGCTCAACCTCGATCTGGAGCGAGGCAACGTGTACGACGGCACGCGCGCCCTGCTTTACGCGCCGCATGCCATGGACAACCAGCTGTTCTGGTTCAACGCCACTGGTGACACCGATTTCGAAATACGCGCCCTGGCGACCCAGAGCTCCTGCCTCGAACACATGCTGGACAACAGCGACAACCGAGCCGTCGAGCTACACGGCTGTTCGCCCACCGCCAGCATCCCCACACAGCTCTGGCTCCTATCGCCAGAAGCTTGCGAAGAAGACTAATATGGCGTGTCCGAATATTTCAGTACTTCGAAGCGGCTCAGCGTGATGGCGGCCGTGGGCAAGAGGCCCGCCTTGCGTCGTGCGATCGTTACCTGTGTGGCGGCGTCGTCGATGCCCTCGATGCCCGGCAGCAACAAGCCCCTGCGGTGCCCTGACTGCTCGCGCACGATGATGCCATAGCGGTCGGGGGCGAGCTCGCAAAGCGTGGCCACCTCTTCGGCGGGGAGCAGCACGCTCACTTCGATCCGCAGCGCCGGCAGCTCCTCGGCCGTGAGCTCTGGAAATCGAGGATCTCGGCTGGCTGCCAGGATGGCTGAACGCGTCGTTTCTTCCGTGACGGTCGGCGTGATGGCTTCGGTCGAGCCCACGCACCCTCGTAGGCCTCCATCGGGTAGCCGCAACGTGACGAACACGGGAGCGGGCGGTCCGAGCTTGATGCAGTCGGGACGGTGACCTTCGACGAATGCTCGAAGCGCCGTTCGGGCGACCCCTGGCAGGGCATGGCCCACCTCTACCAATGACGCGACCACCCGGCTCAGTATAACGAGATTGTTGCCGCGGGAAAGCTCAACATGCCATAAGCACCATGGCAAAAGCACCATGCCAAGGGCTTGGGCAGCCAAACGCTCAGCCTCGCGAGCTGGTCATTACCCCACGATCGTGCCATACACGAAACAGTGCCGAAGAAGTACTTCGCCATCGCAGGAGACACTGAAGCCACCGTTAGTGTGGAGCGGAGCACCGGCGAGGCGGGCGTCGAGGTGCTCGTACACCTCGAGGGTGCAAAACCCGAACGGCATCGAGCGTTCGTCGGACCGCACAGCGTATGCATCGACGGGCGGGTCTTCCGCCTACAGCGAGAAGGTGAGCAGATCCTGGTCCTCTCGGGACGGCAGCGGCATACGGTCACCATCCTCGATCGGCCGAAGGTGGCCTTACCCAACTCACTGGCGCGCCGACGAGCGCAACATCGCATCTTGACGGCGCCGCTGCCGGGCCAGATTGCCGCCGTGCTCGTCAAGCCGGGCGACAGGGTACGGCCGGGGGAACGCCTGGTCGTCATCGAAGCCATGAAAATGCAAAACCCCGTGCTTTCCGAACGCGATGCACGGGTCAGTGCGGTTCACGTCTCCGTCGGACAGGCCGTCCAAGCTGGAGCCAAGCTGCTCGAGCTCGACGTGTGAGCGCCTCCTACTGCGGCTTGACGGTCACCACCTTGAGCTCGCGGCGAAAGGCTTTGAAGCGCTCGGTCACCTGCTCGACCAGTGCCTTGTCGCCGCTCAAGTCCTGCTTCTCTCCAGGATCTTTGCGTAGGTCATAGAGCCCCAGCGGTCTACCGTTGCTGGTGATCAGCTTCAAGTCGTTTTCGAGGAATGCCTGACGTTCCGCGTTGTTCGGACCAGCGGACATGTCGACGAAGACGATGCGCTTCTCGGGCTCGTGCCCGGGCGGCATCACCACATCTCGCAACAGCGACCGGCCGCTGATGAAATCGAAGCCTTCCCCACTGGGGAACGCGACCTTTTGCAGCTCCAAAATCGTGGGCACGACATCGATGATGCTCCGGCGCACCTGAACGCGATGGGGCTCGGCGCCCGGCACGTGCACCACGAGTGGCACACGCACCAGTTCTTCCCACACTTCGAAGCCGTGCCTGATCATGCCGTGCTCCCGGAACGCCTCGCCGTGATCGCTGGTCACGATGATCGCCGTACGCTCGGCAAAAGGCCGCCCCCCAAGCGCCTCGAGCACGCGGCCTATGTGATGATCGACGAAGGCCACTTCCCCGTCGTAACGCGCGCGACTGTCACTGCCGAAATCGAAGCCTTCGTGTGGCGCATACTCCGCATGAGGGTCGATATAGTGGACCCACATGAAAAACTGACGATTCTCCAGCTCCGACTTGCCCAACTGGGCAATCGCTGCGTTGCTGATTTTGTCGCTGTTCGATGACCGATCGCCCTCCATTTGAATCACACGCGGAGCCGCAGAACTGTCCAGCACGTCGAAGCTGCGCTCGAAGCCGTACCCCTTGTGAAAAAAGTACCAATAGCCCTGCACGCTGATCGTATGTAAGCCGGCCTTCTGCAAGCGCTCTTGCACGAACGTGTCTTCGTTGCCGAAACGGTTGAAGTGGCTCCACCCGCGGTGAGTTTCGCTCGGGTACTTGCCAATCAGCATGGGTGGCAGACTCTTCGACGTATAAGACGCCAGCGCGTAAGCCTGTTCGAAGACCGTGCTCTTCGCGGCCAGCTTGTCGATATTGGGCGAAACCGGCCGCGAATAGCCCATGTAACCGAGGTCGAAGCGCAGCGTGTCCACGGTGATCAACAGCACGTTGAACTTTTGACCGAAGCGCTCCGCCATCCACTCCTTCGCATCTTTCGGTGTATCGGCCGGGGGCGGGGTCAGCTCGAGCTTCTTTGCGTCGCTGCCGGAACAATCTTCGTCCACTCCGTTTTCGGGGATGTCGTCCGCGCTGGGATTGATGGCGGCATTGTCGTCATCGCAATCGCCACCGCCGAAGGCGCGGGCAAAACCATCGCGATCCGCGTCGGTCAAGGCACGATAGGCCGGCAGCACGCGCTTGCTGAGTGCTGCGCCACGCTCGACTCCCAAGCTCAGCGTTCGTTCATCGAATGCTCGCGCGCTCATGAACAAGAGCAAGACCGGAGCTAGAGCCAGCACCAGACAGAGCGCTGGACGCACGCGTCGCATCACCTGCGGCAACGCATAAGCCGCCAGCATCAGCGTCAACACCATGGCGCTCTCGCGCAAATCGAGCTCCGGGCGCTTGAACACGCCGAACACGGCCAGCGCTCCCCCAGTGCCGCTGGTCGTGCCCAAAGCAATGGCCAGCGCCAACAAACACACCAGCGAAAGCATGCCTATGGCCAGCAGGGTGCCCGGCTTGAGCTCCGGTAGCCGCCGCGCCAGCACGCTACCGATACCCAGCGTCGATAGCCCCAATAGCAAGGCGGAGCCAACCACCGCGGCTCCCATGGCGACCCCCACGGCCGTGGCAGAGGTTTCGGCGGCAAGCCAGGCCAAGCCGAGCTTGGCGTTGAGCCAGATCCACACGAACAACGCTGGCCCAAAGAGAACCAACAGCGACCCGCGCAATGCTCGCTCGGTCGAGTCTCCGCGCTGGAGTGCGCGCTCCAGCATGCCGACCGAAGGTAAATCCTCCGGGTGCAACAGCAGGCTCAAGGCCCCAACCAGCGCGCCGATGACCAGGGCCACCGGCGCGATCAGACCGTAGATCGGCAAGAGTGCAGACAAAAAGCCCGGTGCACCGCCCGCGACGGCCCACCACGCCTCACACATGGCAACGAATAGGCCGCCCAGCATGCCGCAGAACAGGCTCAGCGGCACGCGCCGGGTGAACGCACCCGATTCGCTCACGCTCGCTCGGGAACGTGTACCGGCTTCGTCGTTCGAGTCAGTCATGCCTGCGGCCTTTCGCCGACCTCCTTAGCACGCCGCGAGCCAGAGGGTGGCTACGGTCGTAGACCTCCAGCAGTTTGGCGAGCGACAAGTGGGTGTATCGCTCCGTAGTCGACAAACTCGCGTGTCCAAGAAACTCTTGGATCACTCTCAGGTCCGCGCCCCCTTCGAGCATGTGGGTAGCGCACGAGTGGCGCAGCGCATGCGGGTGCAGGTCCGGGCGCGCGCAGCTAGCCCCATAGCGAGCGGTGAGCTTCTGCACCCAGCGCACGCCCAGGCGCTGGCCGCGGCGGCTGACGAACAACGCCTTGTCGTCCAGAAAACCAGTCTTTGGATTTCGGAGCTCGTGGCGCAGCGCAAGGTAAGCCAAAAGCGCGCGTTCAGCGCGGCGCCCCAAGGGAACGCTGCGTTCCTTGTTCCCCTTGCCCTTCACCCGTATATCGCGTTCATCGAGCGAGATATCGTTCAGGTCGAGGGTGATGACCTCGCCGACGCGCAGCCCAGCGCCGTAGAGCAGCTCGAGCAGCGCGGCATCCCGTAGCGGCTGCACCCGAGCTGCCTCCGGGACTGGGCTGGACGCCGTGGCTTCGTCCATCGCTGCCAGCGGCGCTTCGACCACGGCAGCTGCTTGTGACTCCGATAAGAACATCGGTAAGGGGCGTCGCGAACGAGGCGCTCGGATCTGGCGGGCTGGGTTTTGCCGCACCTTGCCGAGTCGCTCCAGGTAGCCGAACAACGCGCGCACGGCAGCCAGGCGCCGGGCAAGGCTCATGGGCTTGAGCTGCTTGGCCTGTTCCCCCATCCAGGTTCTCAACGTCATTTTTGTGACGTCGTCGAGGAGCACCGGACGGCCCAAGCGCTCCTCGAGGTAGCGACCGAAGAACGTGAGGTCCCGCCGATAGGCCGCGATGGTGTGTTTCGAGGCTCGCCGCTCGTAGGCCAAGTACTTCTCGAAGCTTTCGATCTGTTCGAAGAACGGGGCTGACGCTGAACCTACCACTGGGTCCACACCCTACGCCGTAATTACGGCCCACGTCCAACAAGCCGCTCCTATCAGCGTGAGCAGCCCTCCCCAACGGGCCGCGCTCGTCGACAGCGCCCCGTCGGGTCTCACCCCTCTCAGCATCACCCACGTTAGTCCGGCAGTAGCCGAAACGAAGCCAAAACCCAAGAGCGCCACCCACCAAAGGCGCACCCCGACCGGACGACTCAGACTTTGCCAGGCTATTTTCTGTTCGCGAAGCAGCTCGCGCTCGGTACCTGGGTTCTGTACCGCCACTTCCAAGCGCGCCAGCTCCCGGTTGGCTCGTTCGAGCTCTTCGTGGTGCGTGAGCGCCACATGCCTCGTTTCGAGTGCGGCGCTGCGCATCGCGCGCCAGGCGAACATCGCTACCTCGGGCTCGCCAGCAACCTCGGCACCGACCCCGATGGCCTGAAGCCGCTCGTAGGCCGCTCGCACGTGCGGCGCGCCGGGAGCATACGATACAGCGGCGCGGCGCGCATGCGTGGCGGCTTCGCGTACCTGACCGCGATTGAACGCTGCATCGCTCTCTGCCATCGCCGCTTCACCTCGTTCCACGGCACGAGCCGTGAGCGTGGCCAGCGCCAGAAGCGCGATCAACAGCGCCAGCGCTGTACGGCGCAGCCAACTCTGGAGCCACCTCATAGAAAATCGCGGCGCCGAAAGATCAGCGCAGCCAGCGACAGCAGGCCAACCATCCAAGCCATGGCTTGCCCCGCTGCCAGAAGCAGGTGATCGCTGAGGGAGGTCGCCGCGGTCTCGCCCGTGAGCAACGAGCGGGGCGGGACATAGAACATCAGGTTGGGAAAGACTTGACTGAGGGCCATGCCCAGCTTGGCGATGCCTTCACCAAAAACCCGCTCGGGCAAGCGAGCCAGCGCGTCGGCGGAACGCCCGACGATGAAGACCGAGAACGTGAACACCGCGGTCAGAAAGGGGGACGAAAACGCAGCGAATACCGTGGCTATCGCCGCGACGATACCCACCTCGAGCAGCGTGAGCAGTGCCGAGGCCAAGATCACGCGACGGTCGTCCACGGCGCCACTCGCCAGCACGAACCCTGCGATGCACAGCGCGAGCGCCAGGCCTATCGGCACGTACACCCTGATACGGGGCCAGCGAAGGCCAAGCGCCAGGCTCGCCAGCACCAGCACGGCAAACGTACCCACGACCGCCCAGAGCGGGCGATCGGCGAGCGTCGCGAGCGCCAAAAGCAGAGCTCCCGAGTTCATCGTGATGAACACGAACAACGTCAGCAGCGTGCCAACGAACTTGCCAACCAGGTACTCCCAACGTCGCAGCGGGCGGGTCAAGATGGGGAAAATGGTCTTGAGCTCCAGCTCTTGATACAGCGAAGAAGCGCCCAGTACGACGGCGACGATAATACCGTAGATCGAGATCGACGCCGCCCCGAGGTCGGAGACGACTCGCTGGTGATTGCGCAAGGCGTAGGCGCCAACCACCAAAGAATAGCCGCCCGTGGCGATGGCCAACCCGAACAGGCCGTGCAGCACTCGAGCCCGCACGGCCTCGCGATACGTGTTCAGCGCGATCACATTGATTCGTGCCAGCACGGCTTCCTAAATACTCTGAAAGCGGCTCTCAGCAAACTTCCGTCGTCCGCCGGCCCCCGGCCCGCGAAAGCACTCGTCCTCACAGCTCTCGCGTGAAGACCTCGAGCTGCCAGGGTCCGGCCGCCCCGTCGTACCCGTCGATCTGTATGTAGTAATCTCCGGCGTCCAGGCTCAAATCCAGATAGCTATAGCCGGAACCGAAGTCCGGAGCGCAGGCTTGCACCACCTCCTCGCCCGGGCATTCGTCGCCACTGCGAACCAACAAGAGCGTCTCGTATTCGCTACCGCGCATATCGAGGATGACCCGTCTGGGTCGACTCAGGGCTAGCTTCAACAGCTGGTCGGGCGCCCCCGGTGGCACTCTCAAGACGAAGTCACAGCTAGCTCCGTAGTCGGCATTGACCGTCGCCGTGTTGCCTACGAACGTGCCACCGGTTTCGGGAATGGTGATGGCTTGGTCACAGGTGTCGCTGAAGGGGACCAGCACCGCCGGAGTCCTGGGACGGGTGAACGCATCCAGTCGCACACTATGAGCTTCTGCGGACTCCGCGATCACACGGTACTCGCCGGCAGGAACCTGATGGGCGTACAGCCGGAGCGGGCTTTCTCGGCTCGACTCGCAAACCAGGGTGTCGGTGCCGGCGCAGCCCACTCGAGCCAAAGCCAAGCCGGTCACGTCCGACTCCGAGAAACTCTGTAGGAGCAGCACGTCCTGAGGCTCGGACACCTCGAGCTCGAACGCCGCGTCCACCGAACCGACGAGACAACCCGCCTCGATATCATCGGTGTGATCGGCCATGCCTACCGTAATGCTCTCATCGTCGGGCAGGGTTGGCGGATCGGTGCAGGTCTCGGAGCCTGGGGCCTGGCTGGGTGGATCCATTTCGAGCAGCACGGTCGTCGCGGCAGGTGCATCGGAAGAGACGACTACGAAATAGGCCCCGGGCTCGACGGCGCGCGCGAACAGGTGCGCCTGAGCACCGCGGCTTCGACACGTGAGCTCGCTCGATATGGGTGCGCAATCGCCGTCGCGCAGCGAAAGCAGAGGTCGCCCGAAATCGTCCAGACTGCTCGCATACAGGTGCACATCCGCCGCTTCGCTCACCTCGAAGCCGTACACCAGGTCCCCCACCGCGGATGCGCAGGCGCTCTCGTGATCGATATCGGCCAGGTACGGCCGAGCCACCACTGGCTCGCCCGGGAGAAGCTCGCTGGCAGTACCACAGGTTTCGTTGAGCGGCGGCTCTTCGGCGTCTTCGAAGGATACACGCAGCGAAGCTTCACCTTCGCGGTCCGCAAACACGATGAGCGAATGCCGCCCCGGCTCGAGCGCGAAGGCTCGCAAGCGGGCCAGCGAACGGCCGGAATCCACCTGAACACCGACCTGACAGTCCTGCTCCGTATTGGCGTCGCCGCAGGTTTGCTGGTGCACCAGCGCTAGCGACAGGTCGTCACTGCTGACCAACACGTCGACGTCTTGGGGAGGGCCATCGGGCACCACGAGGTCCAGCACCACGTCGACCGGGTCGGCCAAATCTTCTACGCAACTGCTCCCATAGTCACCAGCGGTGGCCAAGAACGAGAGCGGATAGCTGCCGGACTCCTTGATTTCCAAGGCATCGTCGCAACGGTCGTGCGCCGGCGACATGCAATCCTCTTCGTCCACCTCTTCGTCACAGTCGTCGTCGACGCCGTTGTCACAAACTTCGGCATGTAGACTGGAGACCCGTGGATTCTGGTCGTTGCAGTCCCCACCATCCATGCAGTTCCACACGCCGTCACCATCACCGTCTGCGTCCCGTGCTTCGTGCTCGCACGAACGCGACTCTTCGACGCAGCGATCGATGGTGCAGGTCGTATTGTCACTGCATGAGACCGGCTCGCCCTCGATGCAGCCCACCAAAACATCACACCGTTCTTCGCCGTCGCAGTAACGGCCGTCCTGACAAAGCTCGTCCCGGGGCGTGTGGCGGCAGCGTTCGAGCTTTAGGTCGCATTCGTCCAGCGTGCAATCGTGCCCGTCGTCGCACTGTCCGTCGTCCAGGCAGGCGCGACCCAATCCCGGGCCTGCATCAGGCGCTGCATCGGGCTCTGCATCCGACACCGGCTCCGAATCTCCGACGTCCTCCGCGCCTGCGTCATGCACCAAGAACGGGTCGCGCGGCGCGCTCTCGCTGCAGGCGCTGGCCATTGCTGCCCACACGGTCGATGTCCCGATCGCGATCATGACGGCGCGGGCGCTCATCCAACCCGTCTCGCTCGAGCTCTTGGCTGACACCTGCTTGCCGATTCGGCGCACGCTCGAAAGAGTAGCAGGCTATCGAGCCAGACCAGCGCTTTCGCTCAGCACTGGCAGGCCACGCGGCCGCACTCCACGCGAAACGCGCGCCACCTTCCATAGCGATGCCCGACCACGCATGGCATGATAGCTCCGGTGGCCAACGAGCGCCTGACCCGTCATGACATCAGCTGGCTCCTTGCACAGGAGGCTCGCGGCGCCGCCAAAGCGCTGCGCGAAGGGGTAACCCGCCTGACGAACCCGCCTCCCTCGGGGGATGCTCCAGGCTCGGCGATCCCGAGCGTGCAGACCACGTTGGACGCGCTGGATGGGGCCATAGGCATGCTGAGCGCGCTTTCGGCGCAGCCGGTAGCCAAGCCGGCAAGTCGCCGCGGGCGCATCGATCTGGCGGCGCTCCTGTACGAGGTAGCCCCCCAGGCCCGCATCAAGATGGCGCCTGGAGAAGGCACCGAGGTTTTGGGCGACGAAGGCGAGCTGAGGCGCATCTTGCACATGCTCGTCAATCAAACGCACGCCACGCCGAGCGGTACGGGTTCCACGGCGTCACCCGAGGTCGACATTCGCCGCGACGGCGAATTCGTCAAGATCAGCGTCGACCTGGGCCCAGACAGCTCGGCCACTGCCGAGCTCGAACGGCGCTGGCTGAACCGCATGGCAATGCAGCACGGCGGTCGACTCGAGTTCAAGGGCGGGCGTCAATCGCTGTTCCTCCCCGCCGACGGCGCCACCGACCAGCGCGAAGTGGTCGAGCTGCGCAAGGAGCTGCAGCAAGCTCAGCAGCTCGGTGAAGCCTACGCGCGAGAACTGGCCAGCGTGTTCGCCTCGGGCTTGCCGAACGAGAGCTCGCCCGCACCCGACGCCGTTGCAACGGGTCCCGAGCGTTTCGAGATGCTCGTGGGCTTGGCGACGGGACTCGAAGGCACGCTCAAAGATTGGCTGGAAGCCTCGCGCGACGATACCGCGCTAGCTCAGCGCGAGCTCGGCGATCGCTCGGCCCTCGTTCAGCGTTTGTCGCGGCGCCATGTGCTCATCCACGACTTGCAGCGCGAGCTCGCCGCGATATCCAGCTGCCCAGTCGACGAACCCAGGGCAGAGGTCGATCTCGGCAGCGTCCTTCGCGAAGCCATCGATGCGTTCGCCCCTCGCTGCGCGCGCAGCGAAATCGACGTTGCCCTGAGCACTGCTAGCGCGGTTAGCCTGCACACACATCCGCGCGCCACTCAGCTGCTCGCGCGAGCGCTGCTCGAGCACGCCATCAGTGCCACCCCAAACGGGCATTCCGTGCGCATCGAGCTCACCGAAAACGCCGAAGCCATCACCCTGAACGTGACCGATGCCGGACCGAACGTCCCGGCGAACACGCGCCGCGACGTGATGCGGCTCGCTATGGACCCGACGCACCTGGGCCGGCCCGGCGGAATTTCACTGCTCGTCGCACACGCGGCTGCCGGCCGGCTCGGAGGCACGCTCAGCCTGTCGGAAACCCCAGACGGCAAGACGCTCGTCACGGCGCGCTTACCCCGCACGTAGTGTGGCCCACCGGTGCCTCGCTTTGACTGTTAGTGTGTCAAGATCCGCCAGTTCCCGACAATAGCTACCCGTGAGACTGGTGTCGGCGCGATCCGCACACCAAGCGCCGCGTTTGCCGCGTGTGCCAGTCACGGCTTCGGAGTATCATGGTCCGTAAATGCGCATACTCGTGTGCGAAGACCAAGATTCGATTCGGCGCATGATCGAAGCGCTGGTCCAAGCCCGAGGTTACGAAGTGACTGCCGTGGCTTCTGGAACCAAGGCCATCGACGTGGCCTGCACCCACCCACCCGATATCGTGCTCTTGGATCTGATGCTACCCGGACAGTACGACGGCTTCGAAGTCTGCAAACGGCTACGCGCGGAGCCCGGCACCAGAGAAGTGCCGGTCGTCATCATCAGCGCGCTCGACGACGACGAATCCCGAGCCAAAGCCGCCCAGGCTGGAGCCAACGCCTACTATACGAAGCCGTTCAGCCCCATCGCATTGCTCAAGGAAATCGACCGCCTCAAGGAGCGTCTGGTCGCTGGCTCGTCGCAGTGAGCCATTAGCTCACAAGAGCTTCAAGAACCCGCGCGCTCGCTCTTCGGCGGCTTGGATGATACCGACGGCCTCGGGCCGTGGGATATGCAGCCGCACACAAAGCTGCTCCAGGAGCTGCCGCTCTTTGTCGTGCTGCTCACCATCGATGAACGTGAGCAACACCGCATGCTGCAAGAGCACGCGCCTATCGTCATAGCTGAGCTCGGTCAGCGGTATGTCATCGATGGTTCGTTCGGTCTTCGCGTAGCTCTTGACCTCGACCTTGTCGCTGGGGCTCGCGTTGAATGCATCCAGCAGTGCATCGATGACCTCGTTCTCCTCGGCGGTGACGCGGCCATCGGCCCAAGCCACGCTCACCAGCCCTTTGACGATGGCCAAGTCCTGTTCGTGCATAGCGACCCGAGAATCGCATACCAGCACCAGGGGTCAATCAGAGCCAAGCGCCGTCGAGCACACGCACCATCAAAGAAGCAAGAGCCCCCTCTCGGCCGTTGGTCCAGCCCATCGCGAAGGGCGGTCAGCTCCCCGACAGAGGGACGGTCCGCATCGGCATCAAAACAGCTGTTTCGGGCTCCGTCTCAGAAGCCGTTGCTTGGGGGTGTGTCGCACACTGCGGTTCGCAAGTCGAAGCAGGGTTGCCCAGGCTTGCGCGAGCTGCCACGGGTGGCGGGGTTCTGCTGAAGCCGGCCAACTCCGTCAAGCCTCGCAGCAGGTGCCCGGTCGGCTCCGGGTCCGCAACGTTGAAACATTGGAGCAGATCCTGAACGTCGCTTTGTCGAGGTTCGAAGCGCGGGGGAGCAGGCTCAATCGGTTGCGCAGGGAGCGGTGCCGGTACAGCCAGTTGGGCAAAGTGAGGTTCTTCGTCCTCCTCGAGGTCGTTGGAGTCCAACCATTCGACCGCAGGCAGCATCGGATCGGTCGTCTCGTCGGGTGAGCACGGCTCCACGTCGGGCGGCGCAGCCGTTGGTGCCGTCGCAGCGGGAGCCACTCGGGTCCCCAAGTATGGCGTCTTGTGGATGTCCGGGGGCTCGACCGCCGCCGCGATTGGAAGGCCCGAGATGCGCCTTCTGACGAAGGGCTCGGTGGGCGTCTCCGGTTGGAAATCGCGGCCATGGATCGGTACCTGCGGTTCAGGTTCGACGGCAACCACAGGCTCGGGCTCGGGCGTGAACTCCACGTCTATCGAAGGCTCCCCAGCGTCGGGTGCGGCAACGGTCACCTGCGCGTTTTCGATAGGCACTTCGCGTTGAATCAACACGTCGGTCGCCGGCGGCACGTGGCTGTCTGGCGGCACGGCGCCTGCCTCGAGTGCCCTCGTGGTTTCACGATGCAAGCGCGCCAGACTGCGGCGTGCCGCAGCTCGATTGGCGGGGATCAGTGCTACCTCCAGCTCCTGGATCAAGTGTGCCACGGCACCGCGAACGGGCCGGCGGCCCACACGCAAGAGAGAAGCGCCGCCAGAGCACGCCAGCAACAGCAGTGAGTCCAGCAACGCGCGAAGGGCGCGCTCGCAAGTCACCTCGTCCGATGCCGGGCCGCTCACGATGCGCACGACACCGTTGTCCTCGACCCTGACATCGCTCGCGCCGATGAGCCGCGGACCACCCGTCAACTGGTCAGCCACTGCCAACACGACGTAGCCCGCGCATTCACCCGTCAGCGGCGCCGCCCTTGCCGAAGCAGCAGCCATCACTTGTAGCAGCGAGACACTCATGGTCGTCCTCCGCGCACCGTCACTCCGGCGCTGTTCAGGTATTCCTTGGCTTGGCCGACGGTGTAGACGGAATCGTGAAAGATCGAAGCAGCCAAGGCCGCGTCGGCTCCCCCTTCGACGAGCCCCTGTCGCAGATGCTCCAGCGTCCCAACCCCTCCCGAAGCCACCACCGGGATACCGACGGCGTCCACTACCGAGCGCGTCAGGGCTATGTCGTAGCCTTCTTTGGTGCCGTCGCGGTCCATGCTGGTCAGCAGTATCTCGCCCGCACCACGCTCCGCAGCTTGCTTCGCCCACTCGATGGCATCGATCCCGGTGGCGCGCCTACCACCGTGGGTAAACACTTCCCACTTCCCGCCGGTGGCTTTCGCATCGATGGCCACCACCAAGACCTGGCTACCCCACGCGGCAGCAATTCGCTCGATCAGCCCGGGGTCGCTGATAGCCGCGCTATTGACGCTCACCTTGTCTGCTCCAGCATCCAAGAGCGCCGCCACGTCGCGTTCCGACCTGACACCGCCGCCCACGGTCAGGGGCGTGAATACCGCCTCTGCGGTACGAGTCACGATATCGAGCAGAGTACCGCGGTTTTCGTGGGAGGCCGTGATATCCAAGAACGTGATCTCGTCCGCTCCCTCCGAATCGTAACGAAGAGCGCATTCCACGGGATCTCCGGCGTCCCTGATGTCGACAAAATTGACCCCCTTGACCACTCGGCCGTCTCGGACATCCAAGCAGGGAATAATTCGCTTAGCTAGCACGGTGCTCCGACATCCTTAGGTCAGCTTGGGGTTTTTGGACAAAGACCTTGCACCCCGCACACGTCCGGCCACAAAAAACGCGGCCCGGGCATCGGCGCGCTGCGAGGTTGCCGGGGCGGGCAGCACAATTCGTGTTGTTTGCACTGCTCATTCAGACAATCCTTAGCCCGAACCCAGACATCCGAGAAGGTCAAGTGACAGTCAATATGGTCCCCTGCCCGAAGTGCGGCACGCCCCAGTCCCCCGATGTGCGGCGGTGCAGAGCCTGCGGACAGCAGCTCGGCGTGGCGCCTACGGCAGACGAGCCTTTGAAGCAACTCGGCAAGACTCAAGTCTCTGGGACGCCTGCTTCGAGCGGGCCGAGCAAGCCGCCCCTAGCATCCACCGCCAGCCTAGAGCCGCCGGCGGGTACGCCAACGGGCAGCCCCGGGTTCAAGAAAACCATGATGGGGATGCCCGCGCTTTCACCGCCCAGCACTGCAGCGCCCTCCGCTCCGGCACCAGCTGCGGGTAGCTTGCACAAAACCATGCTGGGCGTCGCCCCCATGGCGGGCTCCCCTCTTGGGTCGGCAGGGCCTGCGCGCCCTCGCACCGTGGCTGGCTTGGGCGGCCCGGCCTTACCCGAGCCCTCGGTGCCCAATACCTCGAGCGGTATCAAAAAGACGATGCTCGGGGTTGCACCGCCCTCCGTGCCGCCTCCCGCAAGCGAAACACCCGGCGGTCCACATCACAGTGCTCCACTGGCCGCCACCCAAGTGCAATTCAATCCCTCGACCGCAGCGGCCCAGCCGAGCGGCTTCAATCCGTCCGGAACGCTGCCGTTGCAGGGCGATCAGGGCGCGAGTCCAGGTCCCTCCCATCCGTCGCAACCTCCTCCACCGGTGCACCCGAGCGGTTCGAGCGGCCACCAGAAGACCATGCTGGGCGTCGCCGTCCCGGGAATCGCGCCGATGCACCCTGGCCAGGCGAAGCCGACCCCCGCAGCTCCACAAGTCTATGCTGCACCCCCGGTGTACTCGGTGCCTCCGAGTGCAGCCGCACCGGCGTCGGTCGAGCAGGCTCCGCGCTCGCGCCGCCTGATCTACGGGTTGTTCGTCACCTTGTTTTTGGGCCTAGTGCTAGCGAGCGTCTTCGCGTTCTACTGGCTCAGCAGCCCGTACTCGGTCGCGGCCAAAGTCGTGCTCGACGACAATGGTGACGAGCAGCTCGAGGTGTCGTGTTCCGATTGCCCTGACGGAACGACCTCCGAGATCGACGGTCAGATGACCACGTTCAAGCAGGGTAAGGCACGGGTCACGTTGTCCGATCCGCTCAAGGTCGGCAACAACTCGCTGAGCATCTCGTTGTTGAAGCCAGGCGACAAGCATGCCGAAACGCTCGAGCTCACCGTGCCGGTTCAATTTCGCGTACGCGGCGATCTCAGCGGACTCGGCGAAGATCCCCCTACCCTACGCGTTGCCATTCAGGCGATTCCCGGAACCCGGGTCGTACTGGATGGGAATGCCATCGCTTTGGATGCCGGAGGCAGGGGCGACTACAAAGTCGACGTTTCCAAAGAGCTCACGGGCGAAGCGGTCTCCCTGGAGAAATTGGAGAAGACCATCCCATACACGATCACCCCCCCGGACGCCGACCCCGCCAAGGGTGAAATCACCATGCGCGCCAACATTGCACCCTTGAAGCTGGACGCTCCGGGCCCCAGCATCGTGATCGACAAGCCGAATTTCATGCTGGCGGGCAGAACGCAAAAAGGCGGCTCGGTCTCAGTAGCAGGGCGCGCCATCACCGTAGATCCGGCGGGCAGATTTGCCCAGCTGATGAGTGTGTCGTCGGCCGGTGAAACGACGATCAGCGTACGCGGCTCGGCCAAAGATTTCGCGCCTCGGCTGGTGCCCGTGAAGATTCGCCGAGTCGAAAGTCTGGCGGACGAAGCCAAGCGCCTCAAAGGAGTCTCGCGGACCGCGTTTGCAGACGTCGCGAGCAACGCAGACAACAGCAAAGGCAGCAGTGTCTTGGTCGATGCGCGTGTGGTGGAGTCACGCACCGACAGCCATACCACCGTCATCCTTGCCGACGTTACCAGCGGTTGCTCTAGCGATTCATGTCTGATGCGCGTCGTATACGGGGCCAAGATGACCTTGAAGAAGGACGAAATCATCACGGTCTCGGGTACGGTGGCGGGGACCGTCGATGGTCCCCGCACCGGGACACGCATCGTCGAGCTGCAAGCCGATCTCATCGTCAAGGGAGCATGAGATGCGACCAGCTCGCAGCCGCGCCATCGCGCTCTCGCTGGGGCTGATTTCGTCCGCAGCCGTTCCGCTGGCCATGGCCGGGGCGCCCATCGATCCGGACCTCGTCCAACGCGTGAGCGTCGGCTTTCCGGAAGGGCCGGCTCCCATGGCCGGAGTGCGCGCATCGCGTTCGCGCCAAGCCGCGTTTTCACTGCCGGCGGCGATGGCGGTTCGATGGCGCGCTCGCTTGACCGGTCCTGTCAATTTGGAACCTGTCGTCGACCGCGAAGGCCGCATCGTCATCGTGCACGAGCGAGGCTCAATGACACAACTCGGGCCTGACGGAAAGAGCGACTGGTCGCTACGGCTCGGCGACGCCGCACCCAGCGCAGGGCCCGCGCTGCTCAGCGATGGCACTCGGGTCATCCTCAATCACGACAATCGCCTGCTCAGAATCGACAAGCGCGGCGAGGTACTGAGCGGCACCCGCACAGGCTTGACCGGTCGAACCGTTCCGCTGTTGCCGTTGCCCGACGGAGGGGTGGCCTTGGCCGCGGATAACAGGGTGCTCAGGCTGGACCACCGCGGCGGCCGCGTGGCTCATGCCGTTGCGGATGCCGGCATCATCGCGCTCTTGGGTACGGCGTCTTCGGTGCTCGTGGTGACCGAGCCGGGTACGGTGTACCGATTCTATGGCACGGGTAAGCTGGTCGAGCGGGGCCGGTTCGGGCACCGCGTCAGCGCCGTGGCTCTTTCCAAGAGCACCCTTTACGGCGTCACCACCGATCAGCGCTTGCTCGGTCTCGAGCTCGGCAGCCAGCGCACCAGAAGCTTGTACTCCGCGCCAGCGGGTAAGTCTCTGCTGCCTTGGATAACGATTGGTCGCCGCGCAGTGCACGTGGCGAGTCCTGACGGAACGCTTTACGGATTTGCCGCGTCGGGCCGAGAGCTGCTCAATACGCAGATCGCCGATCACCCAGTCGGCACGGCAAGCGCTCCCCTCTTGCCGGGCAGCATGCCGCCAGCGTTGGCGGACCGCGAAAGCCGGCTGATGGTCGCGCGAGCCGGCGCCGAAACGCTATTGCTGAGCGCCGATGGAGCGCGTGCGGACATCGCCGGCAGCGCCTGTCTATCACCGACGGCACTCACCCCGCTAGGTGACGGGCAGGTCCTGCTCAGCTGTCGCAATGGCGAAATCATCGCCATGGGGGCACCGGCCGCGGCGCCCGCTCAGTGATAAAGCAGCGAAAACATGCCAGTGACGGCGAGCGTGCGGGCGCTCATGGCGTGGTTCACGCTGTCACCGAAACTTGCGGTCACTTGGCCCAAGGCGCCAATCGACCAATTCTTCGATATCCACCAGCCGTAACCAGCCCACGCCGATGCGCCCAACCCAGCGGCGTCATCCAGATCCGAATCACCCACGCCATCGTGCTCGATGCGATTGTTGGCGATGCCCAGCGAACCACCCAAATGAAAGTTGGCACGCGGGTCGGGAAAGTAGTCCACGAAGAACCCGAACAGCGCTGTCCTGGCGATCACACGGCTACGCTCATCGGCGCTGGGCTCCTCGCCTAGCTCGCGCTCATCGGGAATGTAGATGTCCTCTTTCCGCGCGGAGCTGTTGTAGATTTGAACGCCTATCGCCAACCCCGCCCACGGAGTGCCTCCTAGACGCAGCTCGAACCCGACGGCTGGACCAGCTACCGTGAAGTCACGCCGAGCGGTGGTGCCGTCGAATTCGAAACGCGTGGCCTGCCACCCAATGGGCAGCGACAACCGAAGATAGAAGCCATCGTGATTGTGATGCTCCGGATCGTCGACGTCAGCCGGGGGCAGCGGAGGCGCGTAGTATCCCGGCGCATAGTGCCCCGGCGGGTACTGGTTTGGTGGATATTGACCCGGTGGGTATTGACCCGGCGGGTACTGACCCGTAGCCTGCCCGCCTGGCTGATACTGAACGGGGGGAGGAGCTGGCGAGGCCTGTGCCGGCCCCTGTGGACTCGATTCTCCAGTCGGGTCAGCCGACTGAGGAGCCTCTGGGCCCGCGTCCCCGGCGATCGCTGCATCGCCGTCGGCGTCGGCCCCGGCCGGACGAGCCCCACCAGAAGTCTGGGCAGGACTTACGGCGACGTGCAGCAGCGCCGCAAAAAAAGCGCGCCTCCCGCTCCTGCTAAAACTGTCCAACAACTTCTCGTAGTAGCGCATCGGCGCGCCTCAAGCATCCCCAACTTGCGAGCCGGGCGCGTCCGTCTTATGTTGGGCCGCATCGCCTGCGTCGAACGGTCTCGGTAAATGAGTCGGCCAGGCTCGATCACAACTTCCCCGCCACACCACCCGGGTTACCGGGCACCCAGGCGGGAAAAAAGGGAAACGCCAGCTCCATGATTTCAATCACCAGCCTCGCAGCCGAAAAAGTCAAAGAAATCGCTGACTCAGAGGGCCTGGCCGGCCAGGGTTTGCGGCTTCGCGTCATCGGTGGAGGGTGCGCGGGGTTCCAATACGACCTCTACTTCGAGGACAAACCCACGGAAATGGACGAGCGATTCGAATCAAACGGCATCGACCTCTACGTGGATCCCTTGAGCTTCCAGTACTTGGATGGCACCGAGATCGACTACGTAGAGGGTGCGCACGGCTCCGGATTCAAGTTCGGAAACCCGAACGTCAGCGGGACGTGCGGCTGCGGCTCGTCGTTCCAAGTGTAGCCAGGCACTCGGCGCAATCCCCCAAATTTCTAAGGATTATCGCGATCTGCGCGCCGACGTCGTGGCGCGCCCGAGATTCAGGCCGGCCGTAAGGCTTTTCATGGCGAAGTCCGGCATCAGTTTTGCTGACAGTTTGCTGGCAGTGAGTGAAGTGAGTTGGGCTGGTGCAGGAGCCTTTAGCGCGACGATTTGCCGGTTCCCAGTACTAATGAATAGGGAACTGCCCAATCTACTGACCTATCGTCTAACGGGGATAGCCGATCGTACGAGATTCACGGACAGGAGGAATTCCCGCAACCACCGAATGTTACGCCACGTAAGATTGACCGAACCCGCTGGAGCAATTTCATGGCACGCGAATTCGATAGCGAACTTTCACGTTACATCACGATGGTCCACGCAGTCCCGAAGATCAGTCGGGAGGATGAGGAGCAGCTGCTGGAGCGATGGTACTCCCATGGCGACCTGGCTGCCCGCGACGAGCTCGTGCGCACTCAGCTGAGGTACGTGGTTGCCATTGCTCTGAAGTACAAGCGCTATGGCGTGCCTGTTGGCGAGCTGGTCGCTGAAGGCAACTTCGGGGTGGTCCACGCCCTCAAGAAATTCGAACCGGCCCGAGGCAACCGCTTCGTCACCTATGCGGCGTATTGGATCCGCGCTTACATACTCAATTACATCATCCGTTCATGGAGTCTGGTTGGTGTAGGTTCGGGTGCGCTGCGTTCCAAGATGTTCTTCAAGCTCCGCCGCGAGCGCATCCGTGTCACCAATTTGTTGGGTGAGGGCGAAGCCGCGGACGAAGCCCTGGCTCAGCGCCTGAGCATTCCCAAGGACAAGCTCGGTGGCATGTTGCGCAGGCTGGAAGCGCGGGATGTTTCGCTGGATGCTCCCCTGTTCGACGATTCGGGAGCCACACTGGTGGACGCCCTGGCCAACACCAGCCAAAGCCAGGAAGACAAGCTCATCGAAAGCCGTCGTGGCATAAGAATGCAAAGCCTGATTCGAGATGCGGTCAAAGAGCTCGACAAGCGCGAGCGCTACATCGTCGAAAATCGCATGATGGCCGATTCGGAGGATGAGATGAGCCTCGCCGAGATCGGCCTCTACATCAAGCTGCTGTCCCTGTCGTGGGACAAGGGGCCGTTGCCGCTCGAAACGAGTCGGTTGGCGCGCCTGGCGGGCACGTCAGAAGAGCAGTTTGTGGAGCTGTGGGAAGCCGTTCAGCCGAAGTGGAAGCGCACCAAGGCGGGCTACATCAACGAG
>CBFGRJ010000039.1:0-29268 GCA_965651135.1 uncultured Myxococcales bacterium | reverse complement strand
AGGCAAAAGGATGCTGGAGTTTCACGAGCAATGGTTCGGCGATTCGGCGGTTCTCTTGCCGGCTTTGTTGAACCTGTTGAAGCAGACTCCGCATGCGCGCTGGGCTCTGGATCGCGCCGTGCTGGCACTCAATGGTCAGGGGCGGTTCCAAGAGGTGTATCAACTGTTCGACGCCGCAATCACCTATGTTCCAGAGGAGGAGGAGCGCATCAGTCTTCTGGACGAGGCAGCGCTGACCGCCAAAGATCTTGCCAACGACCCCGAGCGCGCCATTCACTACTTGGAACAGCTCATCGAGCTCAAGCCCAAAGACATGCGCGCGCAGTCCACCCTCGAGCGCCTCTACAAGCGCTCTGGTCACACGCGCAAGTTGATCGACCTCTTGAGCAAGCGGCTCGCCCATCTGCAGGGGGACGATTTGGTGTCGATGTTGGACCAAATCGCTTGCCGATGGTTGGAGCTGGACCATTCGGACGAAGCACTGGCGTGCGTGCGCAAGATCTTGGATCAGGAACCCGAGAACGAGCGTGCCTGTCGAATTCTCGAGAATATCCTGGGGTTGGATGACTTTGCCGATCATGAAGCGTGGGACAGATCGGCTGCTTCGCCCGAGCACGCCGAAACACGTGAAGAGGCCGCCGAATTGTTGAAGGCGACCTACCAGCGGATGGGGCGCTTGAGTGACGTGGTGCGTGTGGCGGAGGGCGAGCTCGGGTTCTTGGACGATCCGAAGCGGCGGGGCGAAGTGCTGCGGGAGATTGTGGCTGCCAAGCTCGGCGCTTTGAACGATCGCTTGGGTGCTTTTACCAGCCTGAGTCACTTGGTGATGCTCGAGCCCACCGACGAAAAGCCGCGTCGCGAGCTCCGGCAGCTATCGGAAGAGCTGGCTGCGCCAAAGCGGTATGCCGAGCTGTTGGTGCGCGCTGCGGAAAATAGCTCGGTCGAATGCGAGCTCTTCTTGGAGGCTGCCGAGGTCTACACGGACAAGTTGGAGGACCCGGCGCGCGAGGCGGAGCTCTACGAGCGAGTCCTGCAGCTCGCGTCCGACGATGCTACGGTGTTGACTGCGGCCCGAGCGCTCGATCGCTTGCTTGCTGCGACAGAAGATGTGGACCACCACTGCGAGGTGTTGGAGCGCCTAGCCGGTGTAGAAACCGACGAGCAGCTGAAGCGCAGCGCGTTGACGCGTGCTGCGCGCATTGCCTCGGACCACCTGGGAGATCTGGAGCGCTCGGCCAAGAATTGGCGCGACGTATTGGCGTTTGCTCCGCACGATCGCGAGGCGCTCGATGGCTTGATCGAAGTGCTGCTGGCCGCCAAGCGATACTCGGACGTCGTCCCGGTGCTGGAAACCCGCGCGAGTCAGTTGAAAGGTCGCGAGCCTCGCGCAGACCACGTGTTGATCGCCCGCATTTTTGCCGATGAGCTCGCTGAAAAGAGTCGGGCCATCGAGCGCTGGGAGCAGATACGAGCGGAGTTCGGCGCCGATCTCGAGAGTTTCGAGGCGCTAGCAGAGCTGCTCGAAGCAGAGGAACGCTGGCAGAGCTTTGCCGAGCTATTGTCCACGGAGGCCGGCTCAGCGGATGGCGAGAGGCAGGCCTTGCTCTTGGTTCGCCTAGCCGACGTTCGCCGAGATCACTTGCACGACTTTGCGGGCGCACTAGACGCCTACGTGAGCGCGCGCGAGTGGCGCGAAGCCGTGTCCATCATCGAATCCGCCGATACACCCCAGCGGGCTCGGGAGTTGACGGACACATTGCGGCTCGTCGCCATCGAGCGCTGGCAGGCGGGTGACGATCTGGCCGAGGACGCTGCCTATTGGGCTATCAAGAGTCGCGCGCAGCAACTGCTCGACCTGATGGAGGGCGATGCGCATCAGCGCGGCGGGCAGCGGAAAAGCTCACCCGCGGAGCAAGCCTTCGATTTGCTGACCGAATCGATTGAGCTGCCATTCAGCGTCGCGCGTCGCCGCTCGCTCGAGCGCTCAGCCGCGCTGGTTGCTGCCGATGCCATGCATCAGCGCGACAAGGCGTTGGACATTTTCCGAAGAATGTTCGAGGAGGACGTGACCGACCCCGCTGCGGTCAAGAGCGTCACCAAGTATTCCGAGTTGCTCGAGCAGGCGGGGCGACACGTCGATCGCGCTAGGCTGTGGGAACGCATTGCTCGCGCCCTGTCTAGAATAGGCGACGATGAGGGCGCCAAGAGCTATTGGGAGCATGCCGGTGGCTTGTGGGAACAACTGGAAGAGGCGCCGCTGGCCATAGGGGCCTATGCCCGGGCAGCGGATCTCGGCTCCGTTCATGCGCTGGAGGCGTTGACCAGGCTGCACCTCGACCGTGGCGAGAAGCACGAAGCACTGGATGCCCTAGAGCGTACGTTCGACCTTGTCGCGGGTGATGAGCTTGCCGACTGCAGCATCCGGCTTTTGGATTTGTGTTTGGCCTTGGGTGAGCGTTACAAGGCGCGCACCCGTCTCGAAACTGCCGTGGCTCGCCTACCCGAGAATCTGGCTCTTCGGGCGCGCCTTGCCGACCTATACCGGGAAGAAAGTGCCCACGAGCCGCTCGCAAGCTTGCTCGCGGGCGAAGCTCGGCTGCATGCCGACCCTGCCGAGCGCGTACAGCTGTTGACGAAAGCGGCAGCGTTGTATCGCGACAAGGTCGGTGATTTCGCGCGAGCCATGGCACTGTATCAGCAAGCATTGGAGCTAAGCCCCGAAGAGCGCAGCTTGAAGCTCGCGTTCGCTGAAGCCTTGAGCAAGGCTGGCCAGCACGATCAGGCGGTTGAAGTGCTTCGCGCGGAGCTCGACGCCTATGGCGCCAGGCGCCCCAAGGCACGGGCCAAGGTGCATAGAAGGCTTGCGCACGCGCTCTCGGCGGCGGGTAGGCGGGGTGAGGCGCTGGAGCAGCTGGGCGTGGCTGCGGAGATCAACGCGACGGATGCGGGTTTGCTGTTCGAATATGCCACCGCAGCTCTGCAGGCCGGCGATTGGGATCGCGCGGAGCAGACGTTGCGCGCATCTCTTTTGATCTTGCATCGGTCTACCGGCGATGAAGCGGGAAAGGTGAGTCGCGCGGATGTCTATATGAGCCTGAGCGAGGTTGCGGCAGCAAAAGGCGAACGCCTGGCGACCAAGGACTTCATCGAGTCGGCGTTCGAGACAGCGCTCGAAGGGCGCCAGCAAGCGCTTCAGCTAGAAGCGGCCTTGAAAGCTCGCGGCAGGGACGACCTGCTCAAGCGCGCGCTGGAAGCTCGCCTGTCACGCAGCTCCAGCGTTGCCGACAGGGCTGGCGCGTTGGCCGAGCTCACCAGTGTGTACTCCCGTCTCGACGAGAAGGCAGCGAAGCTCGAGCTCGTGCGCGGCGCGGCCGAGCGCTTACTCGAGAGCCTCACGAACGAGTCTGCCGATGCGACCACTTGGCACGCACTGGCGCGGGTGCACGCGTGGCTTGGCGATGTCGACAAAGAAGTCGACGCGCTCGAGGCGCGCGTGGATGCATTGCCCGTGGATCAGCTTCGAACCAGCCACGCTGAGTCTTGCTATCGGGTGGCCGAAGCCCGCGTGCTCGCCCGCCGCGATCCGGACAAGGTGCTGTGGCTCTTACGGCGCGGCATGGCTCTGGACCCCGCGCCAGATCGGCGTGACGCCCTGCTGAAACAAGCGCTAGAAGCCTATCCGTCGCATGCGGGGTTGTCCCGAGCTTTCGTCAGTGCCGCCAAGATGAGCAGTCGCGAGAATCAGCTTGCAGAAGCTCTGGCCCACCTGGCGACGCTTCCCGACGCAACTCTCGAAGAGGGTCGCCGTGCCGTACGCCAATGTGCCGCCGTCGGCAACGGCGCCCTGCTGGAGAAATCGACCAGCGCGTTGCTCGAGCGCGGGGATCTCGACGCTGATACACGCTCCTACCTCAAACGGCAGCTCGCGACCCACTACGAGTCCAGCGGGCGTTGGGCCGAGGCCGTGGACCTGAAAGTCGCACTGGCCGACGAAGCAGAGCCCCCCGAACGCTTGCCCTTGTTGCGAGAAGCAGCGGCTCTGGTCACCGCTGTGAACGACGACCAGCGAGCCGCCGTGGTTTACCGCAAGTTGTTCGACGAAGCGCCGACCGATCGCTCGGTGTGGGAACCGCTCTTTTCGACCTACCTGCGCTTGGGCGATCACGGAGCGCTCAAGCAGATTATCGACGAGACGCTACCCAAGGTGCGTGGCATCGACCGCGGAGCTCTGCGCTTGGCTCAGGCGCGCTTGCTGTTGACCAACGACGGTGAGGTAGATGCGGCGGTCGCGACTTTGGAAAAGGCGCTGGACGAAGATCCCAATCAGCGCGAGGCAGCCGAGCTCTTGGCCGAAACGCTGGAGCGGCTCGGGCGTTTGGACGAGCTGATTGGCGTGTTCGAAGGTCAGCTGGCCGCCGCGCGAGCCAATAAGGACAAGCAGGCATTCGAGGCGTTGACGCTGCGTCTTGGAGCCTTGCTGGTGCGCGCACAGCGACCCGACGAAGCCGTGCAGGCCTACCAAGCATTACTCCGCGACAATCCCGAGCACATCGAGGCCCTGAGAGCGCTTTTCGAGCTGTCGGACCACGCAGCGGCTGCCGACATGATGGTCGTGCTGCGTCGGCTTTTGGGATTCGAGCAGGGGCAGCGCGCAGCCCAGGTGGCGCTGAAATTGTTCGATTTGATCTCGGCCAGGGGCAACTTGCCTGCGTCGATCGAAGTGCTCGAAGAAGGCTTCGAGAAAGCTCCGGAAAGCGCGGTGCTGCGTCGTCACTTGGTCGACGCCTACACAAGAAACTACGATGTCGAAGCCGCTGCCGGTGTATTGGCGCGGGCCGTCGAGGCGGTACCTACCGATGCCGCGCTGCTGAACGAGGCGGTAGACGCCTGGCTCAGCGCAGGGCAGCCGGAGCAGGCCTTGGCCTTGCTCGATCGTCGGTTGGAGCAGAGACCTGGTGACGAAACGTTGCACTTCAAGCGCTATCAGGTGCTGTCACTCCTGGAGCGAGCCGACGACGCTTTGGCGGCGTTGCAACGGGCACACGACGAAGGCGGCACCTACACCGAGGAATTGATCCAGGCGCTCGACGCGCTGAGTCAAAAGAAGGGACGCCCCGAATCCGATCTATTGATCCTTAGACTCGCGGACCTGTTGGAAAATCGAGGAGACGACGCTGACGCAAGAAAACACCTGCGCGAGCTGTTGCGCGATAGCCCGGACAATGCCGAAGCCCTCACACGCTTGGCAGTTTTGGCCGAAAGAAACGGCGACACCAGCGATGCGATCCAGGCTTATCGTGGCTTGCTCAGATTGGAAAGTGGCGACGACCTGGTTCCCATCGTGTTCAAGCTGATAGAGGCATGCGAAAAGCTCGGCCGACTCGGCGAAGTCTTGGACGACCTGGAGCGCGCGAGAGAGAAACTTCCTGATCACGAACGGCTCAGGGATCGTATTCGCGCGGTCTATGAGCAAAGTGGTGAAGTGAATCGACTGGCCGAGGTGCTCATCGACGATGCAGGCAGGCGTGAGAAGCCACAGGCCAAGGCTGCGCTGCTCGTCCAGGCGGCGCGGCTCTTGATCGAGAGCGACCCCACGCGCGCGCAGGCTCTCTTGGAACAAGCCGAACAGGCACATTCGTCGCTCGAGTCTGGTGTGCTGTTGGCGCGCCTATGGGCGATGCGCGGTCAACGCCAGCAAGCCATCGACGAGCTCGAGCGGTTGGCAGCGCCCCACGATTCGCGCACGCCGGCTGCGCGTGTGGCCGCGTACTGGGAGCTGGCGCAATTGTACCTACAGAGCGACGACATTCTCGAGGCGTACGAGGTGCTGAGCCAAGCGCATACGCTCGAGCGACGCAATGGCGAAGTCGCATTGTTGTTGGGCATGCTCGCTCTGGATCTGGACGACGAGAAGACAGCCGGTCGAGCTCTGCGTTCGGTCACTGCCATGAAGGCCCGCACGGCCACGTCGCAGGGCGCGCACCCACAGGAGAAGTCGAGAGCCTACTACCTTCTGAGCGCGGTTGCGCGGCAGAAGGGTGATACCAACGCTGCTCGTCGCATGGCACAAAAGGCCATTGGCGAAGATCCGAACAATCAGGATGCACACTTGCTGCTGGATGTTCTGCAATGACGTCCATCGAAGGAGAGCATGAACGATGACCGAGCATCATTTTCCACAGCCGGAGCCCGACGACGCAGACGAGGTCGTCACCGCGTTGAGCACGGGTGGTTCTTTGTGGGCGAGTGGGGACAAAGACGAGGCGATTCGCTGGCTGCGAAAGGCTCAAGAGGCGGCTGACGCGGCGGGCAACGATATGCGGTCACTGGCTTTGGCGCGTGCGGCGGCGGACTTGGCTGATCTTGCCGATACTGGCCAGGCTGCCCAGGAACCTACGGCAACCGAGGGGGGTATTGCCGCGCAGGATACGAAGCCGCAGCTGACGAAGCCTCCCATGCCACCGCCCGGGCCGAAGACGCGGCTCGAGACACCCCGAGCCAAGGTTCGAAACGGCCATTCGAGTGTAGCAGCGGACCATTCGACGGAACCCATAGCGGGGGTAGAGAACGGTCAATCTGGAGCGGCGGTGCCTGCGGTCGAAGCCATCGAGCACTCCGGTCCCGTTTTGACGCAAGCGCTGAGGGTTTGCATCAAGCGTTCGGTCAGGGACGACGAGCTATTGGTTGCCCGTATTCTCGAAGACGGCGAGGTACCACCTGGTTACCAGGAGGCTTTGGTGGTTCTTACGGACCCCAATCAAGATCTATTGGACAAGCTTTCGTAGGATAGCTCAAATGAGTCAAATGAGTATTCCGGTATCCGAACCCGGCGATAGCGACGACGTCACCTTGGCCCTCGAGACTGCCGAAGCGCTCTGGAACAAGGGAGATCCGAACGAAGCCTTGCGTTGGTTGCGCCGAGCAGCAGAGGCGGCGGGCCATTCGGGGGACGACATGAGGGCTGTCGAGCTCGCCAAGGCGGTTGCGGATCTCAACGCCGCTACACCCGAGCCAAGTGCTCCCAGGCAAGTGCGCCCGCCGCCGCTTCCTCCAGAAGCTCCAACCACCAGGACCGACGCGCTGCCCGACCCAGATGTCGTGACCTCCGTGAGCTCCTTGGGAGCTCCCAAGGGCGTATCGAAAGCGCCTCCACCGCCGCCTTCGGCCCGAAAGGGCATGCCTGCGAAATCGGCTGAGGAGTCTGCCTCGGAACTTGAAGCTTCGCCCGAGGAGGGGGCAGCGCAGGCGACCTCGGCTCCCGCAAAACTATTGAACCCGCCGCCTCCGCCGGGAGGCAACAGGCTCAAGCGGGAGCGGGTTTCGGAAATCGTGGACCAGGAGGAAACGGCGGCTTCACGCTCGCAGGCCCCTTTGTCGACGAGAACACCGCTGAACAAGTCGGCGCGCCCCGTGAGCAAGGCACCCAAAGCTCCCGCGTCGGCCGGCAAAATGCCCGCGACGAAGTCCCAAGCGGGCAAGCCGAGGCACTTCGCTCGGGCAGCCCTGAAAGTCTACGTGTTACCCGGCGAACAAGAGGAGGAACAGCTCGACGTTCGCGTACTCAAAGCGGGGGAACGGCCGCCGCCCGGAGCGGTGGAGGCGCTGCTCGTGCCGCTCCGGCGTGGGGCCAAGTTCCTGAAGTAGCGTGCTGGCGTAGTCAGGCCGCCACGCTGCACGCAATGCCGATTTGCTCGATGTGCCGGTGGTCGGTGCCGCAGCAGCCTCCTAGCACGTTGAGCCATGGCAAGCGCTGGCGAATCTCCGCGTATTGCTGGCCCAATTCGACGGGATTGCCGTCGTCCAGATCGCTTGCTTCGTCGAGCTCTTGGTGGCTGCGCTTGGAAGCATTGGCGCGCAGGCCATGCAAGCGCTTGGTCCAGGGCTCATCGACGAGAACATGGGCGAAATGAGACGGGTGCGCGCAGTTGATCATGTAGTACGCGGGCCCGGCATCCGTAGCCCGATCCACCTCGGTGATCGCTTGACCCAGGGGTTGCCCCGTCGGCAGGCAGCCGTCGGTCTCGAGCGTGAACGAAATGACGACAGGCAGATCGACCGCTTGCGCGGCCCGCACGATACCGATGGCTTCGTTGCTGTTCGTCATGGTGATCGCCGTCACGAGATCCGCGGCAGTTTCCGAAAAGCTGCGGATCTGAGCGCTATGATACTCTTGGGCTTGAGCCAGGCTCATCAGCGAACCGGCTACGTACCCATCACCGCGCGGACCCACGCAGCCGCTGATCGGCATGGGGTGCTCGGGTTGTTCGAGCTCGTCGCGCAGGTCGGCAAGCAGTTCGATGGCTTGCTGGTTGACCCGATCCAACTCTTGCTTCGAGTAACCGAGTTTATTTCCCCAGTCACTGCTCGCGCGCCAGGTGGCGCTCTCCAGAACGAATCCCATGCCGCGTTCCAATGCTATGCCGATATGGCGTCTGAAATAGCGACGCACGATCTCAGCGCCTCGCGCGTCGCGTAGCAGGTGGAAAGCCGCGAAGTGCGGTAGCTCTTGTCCTTCGAGAAAGATCAGAGTTGTTTCCAATCCGCCGTCGGTCATGAACAGATCGCCGGACAGTTGAGGAATTCTTTTTCGATACTTGGCCATGGTTGACTCCTTTTGCAGCTGACCGAGCTGCTCGGCCCCCACCCAGCAAGGCGTGAGGAGGCGCGTCACAGTGTGAGGTCAAGCCGCGGACCAGCTGGCACCTGCGGGGCACAGATGTTCTTTGACGTCGACAGGTTCTAGCCCTGCGTTCACCAGATTGACCCACGACGAATTGGGCTCTCCGGGCACGGCAACGCCCGTTTCGGAGCAAATGATGCTGGCGCCATGAGCGGATGCCCAGCGGACGCGTGCCGCCACCAGGGCCCGTTGGATGCCGCGCCTGCGAAATGCGGGCGCGGTGGCACCCCCTGCAAGGTAAGCGCAGCCTTCGTGCATGAACAGCAACCCGGCACCTGCCAAGTCTTGCTCGACCTCGGCTACGAGGGCGAGCCACCCAGGCCTGTTCACCGCCGACGAAAAGATGACGGAGCTGTGCTTGGGCATGTCGAATGCGCTGGTCAACAGAGCACCGAGCGCGTGTCGATCACTGTCACGTGCCTCGCGAATGGTCACGCCCTCTGGCTCTGTCAGGTCAGGTAGTGGCTTATTGTCGAGGCTCCTGCGAATCAGCGTGGACCAAGGGCGTCGATAGCGCACCAGCCCGTGACGCTGGCCGTAAGCCAGCGCCGTATCGAACTCTTCGCGATCGAAGGTCAACAGGTAGCGTGACACTCCCCGGTCACGGAAGGTGGCCACGGCTTCTTCGATGCTCGACGGTGTGCTGCCGATGAGTCGATTCAGCATCAGGTGATTCACCGACGCAGCGACCAACAGGGTTCCGCCGCCGAGTGGCCGGTGAAAAAGCCCCAGCTGATGCCGCAGCGCAGGATCGGTGGCTTCGTACAGATCGACGAAGGACTGCGCGCTGGCATTCAGCGCTGCCCGATGCTCTTGCGCGTGATTCATACCGACACTGTTTCGGGTCGACGCCCACGTATGCGGACCAAACCACCTGCCGAGATGCCCTTCACATCGGTGAAGCCTGCCGCCAAGAGCTCGCTTTCGACCCACGTCGGAGCAAGGCGCAGCTTGGGGTAAACCCCGCGATGCTCGATGAGTCGCCCATCGGCGCCCACTTCGTCGATGAAATCGTGCACCAGCACATGGTCTTCGAAGTATTCCAGAAAGCAACGCATGCGCAGACCGGGTTCGCTGACCAGGGTGAGAAACCGGTCCAAGCCCTGGCGCGCTTCGCTCAAATCGCGAAAGCTGGTGACGAACGCCGCGCCGGGTCGTAGCCGTTTCAAGACCGCCTCGAACAGGGCTTGCACGGCGGCTCGCGAGGGCAGATGCAACAACGTATCTCCCATGCAAATCGCCAACGAAAAGTCCGGCCCGGGCGCTTGCATGAAACTCACGAGCTCGGCGTTTACGAGCGTTACCGGTAGGCCGCGCGCTCGCTCGGTGAGCTCGTTCAGCAGGGTCGGGCTCAGATCGACCGCTGTGACGTGACATCCGGCGCGCGCCAGCGGCACGGCTTGCAGCCCAGCGCCCGCCCCGAGGTCGACGACCTCCCCGGTGGCCTCGATGCCAAGCTCGGCGAGCAGTGCCAGCTGGCGTGCAGCCGCTTGGTCGAAGTCGCCCGCCAGCTTCGAATAGTGGCGAGCCAACACTTGCTCATAGTGATCAATGATGACTTGGGACATGGTGAAACCTCGTATCGCCCGTCAGGCGGGGGGCTGGCTTAGGTCACGGCCCGCTAGTAAGGCTAGCGTGCGCTCGGAGGCACCTTCCCAGAAGCCGGTTTCGGCCGGGGCTTCTTGGGGGTTCTCGAAGCTTCCGAAAATCATATCGATCAATGGAAGGTCTGCGTAGTTCTTACGGTGGCGGCCTCTGGCGTGGTGCAGAGCGTGGCTTTCCGGGCGCGCGACGATGAACCCCATCCAGCGCGGCGTTCTGATGTTGGTGTGGCCGATCCAGGCCACGACGCTCCCGAGGAAGGAGTTGGCGAGCGCGGCTTCCAACGACACACCAAACAAGAAGATCGACGAAACACTGACGACCGCCGTCCAGCCGGCCATGTCTAACGGATGAAAGCGCAGGGCCGACCAGATATCGATGCGCTCGGACGAGTGGTGCGTTTGGTGCAGTCGCCAAAGAGGCGGGACCGCATGGAGCAAGCGGTGCCAGCCGTAACCGAGCACCTGGTAGGCGAGAAATGCGGGCACGAGTCCCCACAGGCCCCAGCTCGATAGGTCGAGCAGCGCGTGCTCGGAAAGCCAGGGGTCGGTCCACATCGGGACCAAGGCTCCGACCAAGAAGGCCACTAAGAACCAGCCCAAACCGCGCGCAATCCAGCGCGGCCTTCGCGGATAACTATAGCCCGGCAGCGCACGCTCGAGTGCTGCGAGCGTCAGGAAAACCAGGATGATTGCCAGCGTGATCGAAATTTGGGGATCCATGCGAGCCTCCTTGCTTTGTCTTGGAGGCGTGAGATCCGCCCGCACATCGTGACGTCGGCCGCTGGTTCAAGGATCGAATTGACAGGTGCGCCCGGTTTGCAGTGCCCGTTCGAGATAGCGCGCCAGATCGGGATAAAGCTCCATCAAATGGTCCAGGCTGCTGCGGACCTGCTTGCGTATCGCCTGGCGCGCCCGCTCTTCGGCAGAAGGGGCGCGACGCCCACGCGCGCCCAGTCCGCTACCCTTGGAGAGCTCTTCGGCAAGGAACTCCAGTTCAGTGCGCAGCTTCTCGCTGCGACCGAGATCGCCGTGCTGTTCCGCTTCGGCAAGCTCTTCGCTCAGCTCGGCGGCTCGAGCGCGGTAGGCTGCACGCGCTTGGGGATCCAGGAGCTCGCCCGCGTCGCCGCGATCGACCGCTGCGGGACCGCGGCCCAAATGAGCCAAATCGAGCACGTGAAAGGCGACACCGGGGTGGTCCACGAGGTGTCGAATCACCATCAGGCCCTTGCTGGTCTTCGCTCGGACCGTGCGCCCGCGCCAGCTGATACGCATGACGTCGCCTTCCTGAACGAATTCGGGTGGGGCGGTCGGGGGCGAGGAGACTCCATGCTGAGGAGCGTCCGTCGATTGCCGATGAGGCAGCCGCGGCGCGAGCCCCTGAAGCCCCAACGCCTGGATCAATTGGCCGGCTTTGGTCCAGTGGCTCGCTGCCGCTTCGGGCTGGCCCAAGCGTTCGCACAAGTGGGCGGCAAGCAGGTAGCTTTCTGTCGCGGTCGGCTTTCCGCCCGCTTGCTCCGCGGCATGCGCGGCTGCCGTTGCCCAGGTGAGCGCTTCTTCTAGGTCTCCGCTCGCTTCTGCGGCGAAGGCGAGAACGATGGAGAGGGGGCCGCGCCAGCACAAACCCAGCACTCCGTCGGAGACGAATAGCTCACTCTGTTCTCGAAAGCGTTCGAGCACGAGGCGGCCGAGCTCCGTGTCCCCTGCCGACGCAGCCCAACGTGCGACCCCGTAGAGCATGGTGCGATCGCCCGCCTCGAAAACGGTATGAATGGTGTCCCGGTCGATGCCGCGCAGAGCTGCGTCTGTCTCCCCGAGCTCGAGCAAAAAGCGCGAAGAACACAAGCGAGACCAGTACGTGCCGGCGACCGTTCCCGCCATCACAGAGCCGAGCGCACCCGCGACTTCAGGGGCGCTCTGACGCTCGCCGCTCAGCTCGATGAAGCGCGCCATTTGGAAGGTATGAACCAGGCGCGCATTGGGGTCTCCCGTTGCGTCTCCCAGCGTGCGCGCCTCGTCGATCAATTCTCGCGTTCGGTTCAGGTCGCCTTCCCACAGCCGCCGCAAGGCCTCGAGTGCGGGTACCAACCACCGATAGCGAGGGTGCGCGCCAGCTTCGGCCAGCCTTCGCGCGCGCTCGAGGTGCGCGCGCGCCGAGGCAAGGTCGCCGAGCTCGAAACAGTCGAAAGCCAAGCGTTGCCGAGCGCGCAACTCGTCCGTTTCGAGTCCAAGCTGGATCGCGAGATCGAGGTGGCGCTGGTCGAGCTCGCGTCGATCCGCAGGATGCGCCAGGTCCACGAGAGCACTACACGCCGCCCGTAACGTCGCTACGCGCACCTCGTGGTCGCCGACGCGTTCGGCCATCGCGATGGCCTCACGGGCCGTCGCGATCGGTCGCGCCGGCACGTGATCGGGTTGGCGCGCCGCTGCGAGCCTTGCCAGCACTTGAGCCCTGAGCGGGGAGTCACCGGGATCCAACAATTCGAGGGCCTGCTCGAGCAGCTGCACCAGCTTGGGGTCGACCGTGCCATATCGGAACACTGAACCGTATGCCAGCGCCGCTTCGGCGAACAGTTGCGGGTTGCTCGCTCCTTTTGCCAGCTCCGCCGCTGCCAAGCATGCAGACAAGGCTCGTTCATGGTGCCCGAGCCCGAGCAGCGCATAGGTTTCGAGAATACCGGCCTGCACACGTTGCAGCGAGTGCTGCGGCAAATGCTTTTGTACCAGGCTCAGATGAGCCAGGGCATCTTCGAACGCGAAGCGGCTCAGCGATTCCTTGGCCGCCTCCAGGCTGGCCGCGCAGGCCTCCTCCAGCTGAGAATCCCCTGCGCGATGCAAGTGATGAGCGACGGCGGCTGGCGACCCGCCCCGCTTCCGCAGTGCCCGAGCGATTTCGGCATGTGCCTGCGCCAGCTCGTCGGCACCGAGCGTGCTTTCCAGCACGTCGCGCAGCATGGCATGGGAGAAGCGCCAACTACGCTTTCCCAATTGGCGAACCAGCGAATCGCGAACCGCCTCTATCAAGGCGATCTCGAGCGATCGGCTATCGAATAGGCTCGACAGAAGGTCGTAGTCCACATCGGACCCGATCAAGGCCGCATAGGCTAGGACGCGGACGCTTTGCTCCGAAAGATTCGCTAGCCGTTGGCGCAGAACGCCCTGAGTGCTGGCGGCCACCAACTCGTGGGGATCGAAATCGAAACCCGCGACTTTGGCGAGGCGCGCCAGCTCGACAAGAAATAAGGGGTGCCCCTCGCTGGCCTGCACGGCGCCATCGACGAACGTTTCGCCGTGCTGGTTCAGGTCGAAGAGGAGCAACTCTCTCGACGCCTGCTCGCTCAGCCGCGCAAGGGTCAACAGCCGTGATTGTCGGACTATTCTCTGGAGCACGGCGCTGTGTGCCCCAGTGGTCAGGGCGGTATCGCGCAGCGTACCAAGTAAGAAGATGCGCGTCGTTTTGAGCGATGCGGAAAGTGCCTCGAGCAAGGCCAGTGATTCCGCGTCAGAAGCGTGCAAATCTTCGATGCAAATGCACAGAGGTTGCGCGTCGGCTATTTCCGATAGCCAAGCGCCAACGGCATCGAACAGCTCGAAGCGACTCTGGTCCGTGCCTCTGGGCGCCGGTGCCGTGTCGGGCAAGAGCGAGGCACGCAACGGCGCCGGCAGGCGGCGCAGCTCCGTAGCAAAGGTCCGTTCAAGGGCACGGATGATCTGCGCCCAAGGCCAGAAAGCAGGCGCTCCCCCGGACTCCCAGCAGCGCCCCCAAGCACAAGCGAAGCTGGCTTGTCGCGCCATGAGGGCCATGTCTTCGGCCAGGCGCGTCTTACCGATTCCTGGCTCGCCGGTCAGCAGCCAGAGCGCCCCCTTGCCGTCGCCGGCGTCACGTAAACCCCGCTCGAGCTCGGCCAGTTCTTCGTCGCGTCCAATGCTGCGCAGTCCCGACACGATGCACCACGGAATCAGACGGTTTTACCTGCAAACCAGCTGCGCGCAATCGAACTCGTCCGAGCCGTCCAGACAATCGTCTTCTTGGTCGCAACGCCAGGTGGGTGGCAACCGTTCGCCCGTGGTGCGGCACTCGAAGAACTGACAGCCCCGTTCGTCCGAAGCGTCCTCGCAGTCTTGTTCCAAGTCGCATTGCCACGCCGGCGGAACCAGCTCGCCCGAACCGCAGCGGAAGCCGTCACAATCGACCTCGTCAGAGCCGTCTTGGCAATCCCGTTCGAAATCGCAACGGTACGAACCGGGTACGCTCTCGCCCGAGTCACAAACGAAAGGCGAGCAGTCGAGCTCGTCCGAGCCATCCGGGCAGTCGGGCACGCTGTCGCATGCCCATTCTTCTGGAATCGACTCCCCCGAGTTGCAGCGAAAGCCGTAGCAATCGGCCAGGCAGCGCTCGAGCGCGGGCGCGGCGCGCTCATTGCAGCTGAAGTCGAATAGAATGGAGCAGCTGGCACTGGTCAGACATTGGAATGAGCAGACAGCTCCAGAATCCATGGGTTCGCTGCACGCGAAGGACCCTGCCGTCAGCAGGCCACAAGCGCTCAAGCGATCGGCCAGGCCGTCGCAGCTTGGCGGGTGGCTACGATTCAAGCGCGGGAACCCGCCTTGCTCGCCGCCCTTTCCCGGCGTCGCCGGGTCGCGCGCATACACGGCTTCGTCGTCCCCGCAGCCCACGAAGAAGCAAGCCGCCGGAATGAGGGCGACCACTATGCTTTTGAACCAGGGGCGTGTTGCAAGCATTCGATGAACCTGCACCGAGTATCACGCCCGCTGTCTCGTGGCAAAGACAAGCAACCATCAGTAGCTCACGGCATCTAAGTACACCACCGCGGGAGAAACCTGGGTGGTCTCGGCGAAGGTGCGTAGCTCCACCCCTATCTGACGCACCTGACTCGCGTCGAACTCGTTTGGAACCAAGATCGGCTCGTCACAGTCGAGCGTCACCTCCTGCCAGCCCTGGCCAGAGCTCAAGGGCGTCCAAGCCCCTGAGGCGTAATTGAAGCTGCTGCCGGCTTTGGCAAAAAGCTTGATGCCACCGGGATTCAACGGATCGCTGCTCAGCCCGCTGCCTAGCCTAACCCTAGCCACGATGGTCCGGCCCCGCATGTCGATCGGATCGAAGCTCACTTGAACTTCGATCTTCTGATTGGAGCCGTCGAAAGGAGCTTCCAAGCGTACGGCACCGGGGCTTACGTTGCCGTTTTGAGAATCGAAGCGCACATGGGTGCCGAAAGCCAAGCGCTCAGGTGACGTCGCGTATAGCGCCCAGCCTTGTAGATCGGCATCGAAGGTGTACAAGTACTCGCGCCCCGTACTGTCGATGGTGCCGCATTGGGAAGAGCAAGTCGGGTCTGTCGGGCTCGTCGGCTCGCACTGCTCGCCCGGGTCCACGCGTCCGTCCCCGCAAACCACACGCTGACAAGTGCCGCTGCATTGGGACCACGCCGGTGGATCGCACTGCTCGCCGCTATCGACACGACCGTTGCCGCACTCGATGCTATGGCACGTCCCATCACAGGTATTCGTCTGGGGAGGCTCGCATTCTTCACCGTCGTCGAGCCTGCCGTTGCCGCACTCGATTCTCATGCACTTGCCGTCGCAGGCGCCTGCTCGAGGTGGGTCGCACTCTTCGCCTGCGGCGATCTGCCCGTCTCCACAGCCTTCGGGCCGGCATTCGGAGCTGCACACACCAAGCTCCGGCGGGTCACAACCCTCTCCCTCATCGACCACGCCATTTCCGCAGGCAATGAGCTGACAGCGCGAGTCGCACGCCCCCGGAAGCGGTGGGTCACACGTCTCGCCGGGATCGATCCGGTGGTTGTTGCACTGGATCCAACGGCACTCGGCCGAGCAGGGCCCGTTGCCTGGAGGTTCGCATTCTTCGGTGGGGTCCAACCGTTGGTTCCCGCAGGCGATGAGCTGGCAGTTGTCGTTGCAGGTCTCCGTGCCGGGCGCATCGCACTCTTCTCCTTCTTCCAAGCGGCCGTTGCCGCACGCCACCTCCAGGCAATCGACGCTGCAGGTTTGACTACCGTCGCACTCTTCATTCGTGTCCACGACGCCGTTGCCACACAGGGGCTTGGTTGGCTCGGCAATCGGAGAGCTCCCGGTAGTGGCGGTGTGAGTGCTCTCGGTCGTGTCGACCGAGCCGATGTCGGTCGCGTCGTCCTTGGTTCCTGCCTGGAATCGAGGTCCGAAGCTGCAACCGGAGCAGAACAGAGGGTACCAGGCTATGATCGATATCCAGTGCTGCACGCGAATACTGTGTCATCGGCCCCCCGCAGCGGGACACGCGTGTTTTGGCAAGACACCAGTGACGCTCCGTCACCAATCGACCGGTCGGCGCTTGGGGAGGGGAGCGGGCGAGGCGGCTAGGAGGCTTCCTGTAGAAAAGCCACGATCTGCCGCTCCGCTTCGCGCAGGGCGGCCCCCTCTTTCCATTCCTCGATCAGCCGGGCATTAGGAGCACGCTCGACGATTTCGCGAGACACCTGCGGCGGGTGATAGACATCGTTACCCAGCAACACCAATAGAGGAACAGGGCAGCTTCGCACGAACGCGCGCGACACGCTGAACACGAAGTCCCCGTCGTAGAGCCGGCTGCGGAACGCTTGCAGCGCCGAGGGCTCCGGCCGTCGCTCGTCGGGTAACTCAGCGGCCCAGGCATCGAATAGAGCATAGAACTCAGAGCGGTTGTGCCCGCTGTCGCCAATGGGCTGGATCAACACGGCGCTAGCGACGCGTGCGGGGGCAGCCTGGATCAGGCTCAGGCTGAACGCGCCTCCAATGCAGACGCCGAGCAGGTGACAGCGTTCGATGCGCAGATGATCGAGCAGGGCAAGGTGGTCTTTCGTGTAACTGTGCCACCCATCTTCAGAAGTGATGGGCGCCGTGGAACGCCCGGCGTTGCGCTGATCGAGAGTGATGACACGAAAGTTCCGTTCCAAGAGCTCGCGCGCTTTGATGATGGACCGAGACCAGCGCTCTATAGAAGACTGCATGCCACCAGGAGCGAAGGCCAACACTGGGAAGCCTTCGCCATGGCTCTCGTAGTAGATATGGCTACCCTCATGCTCGAAGCTCGGCATGGCCACACCGTAGCAAGACAGTGCGAGGATGCACACCCATCCATTGCCGACCAGGCCGCACGTCAGCGATGGGCTACCACGACGGCCAAGTCGAACAAGCGCCACACCAAGCGCGCGCTGAGGCCGGCCTCTCGCAGCCAAGCGAGCTGTTCATCGATCCTGCTCGGTACGTCGACGATGTGGTCGACCTCCGTCACGATATCCTTTGGGTCGTCGGGCACGATCAGATCGGCCAGCACGAAACGTCCGTCGGGTGCCAGTGCTTGGGCCACGCGGTCGAACAAGCTCGCCTTTTCTAGCGCGTGCAGATGGTGCACGGCGAGCACGGAGATGATCAGATCGAAATGCCCCGGTGGCAGCGGATCTTGTAGGCGCCCGACTTTGAAGTGCCCACCCCGGCAGGCGCGGGAGGCATGCGCGACCATGGCCTTGTCTTGATCGATGCCCAGCAATACCGCAGCCGGAAATGCGGCGAGCAAGCGACGTGTGGTCTCACCGGTACCGACTCCGAGCTCGAGGATGCGGCGCGGTTCGAGATCGCGCGTCGCGGCCAATGCCGCCGCTTGCAGCTCATCGTACGACGGAATCTCCTCGCGCACCTCGTCGAGGTAGCTCGTGGGGTGGAAGCTATCGTTCATCACGAGCGCGCAACGCCCAGGCATCCGGTGTTGTTCCGCGCGCCAAGCCATTACCGGGATGCTGGCGTTTTACAAGCTGAGCCAACCCCGGCTGGGGCTTTTTAGCGCCTTCTCGTCCCGCTCTTGCGCAGTGGCCGACCGGGATCGGCTTTGGATCAAGGCTAGTGTGCGGCGGCGTTCAGCTCAGCTGGACAGCTCACCTGCTGGTAGCGGAAGTTGGGATTGTCGGCGGCGTGGAACCAATCGACGAACCACATGCAGCCGTCATAAAGCTGCGTGAGGCCGCGCGCTCCGAACACCGACTGGCACTTGTTGCGCATGCAGGTTTTTACACCCTCGTGGTTATTGGGGTTCTGCTGTTTACAGGCGGGCAAAAAGCCACCGTATTGCTGGCCGAGCTCGTTGTTGTCGATGCCCCATTGACCCGAGCACCCATTGTGCTGACCCACCCCTCCGCCTGGAATCAACAGATCGAACTGCCCCTGGCTGATGTTGCCGATATTGGTGGCCATGACAATCATGGTTTTGCCGGCGAGTGCGGCAGAGCCAGGGTCACCGGGGGCATTGTGTGAGGTGCCGGTGAACTCGAGCTGAAAGCACGTGCCACACGAGACTCCGTTGACTGCTGCGAAGCCATACGAGACTTCCGAGCTGCACGCCCAGGCCGCCATGCCGTGACAAGTGAAGGCGCCGCTTTCACCATTGTGTTCGCACGAGTTGGGTTGCTCGGTGGCACCCAGACTGTTGTCGTTCTTGTCGCAGCTTTTCACCGGGCTATTGGCATTGGCCGCCCACCCGCAGGAGGGTTTGCAGCAGTCCCAGTAGCGGCTGGCCCAGCCCTGATTGCCTCCGCTGATCGGTGGATACGTCGTATCGCCGCACGAGTTTCCCGAACCCCCGGTGGTGCTGCTGGAGTTGCTGCTTCCGCCGCCGCACATGCCATTCTGGCAGTTGGCCGTGGGGCAGTTCTGACCGCAGCCGCCACAATGGTTGTTGTCGCTCTGCGTATTCACGCACTGGTTATTGCAGAGTGTCTGTCCGTCCGGACATACGCAGTCCCCTTCTACGCAGCTCGAGCCGCCTTGGCACTGCCGATTGCAACCGCCGCAGTGACTCCCATCCGATTCCGTGTCGACGCAGCTCTGACCACATTGAGTCTCACCGTTTTCGCAGCCGCAGCTGCCGGCCCTGCACGACGTTTCTCCCTGGCACTGTTGGTAGCAGCCACCGCAATGCTGATTGTTGTTGCCTTGGGTGTTTACGCAGTTGCCGCCGCAGTCTTCTTGTTCGGAAGGGCAAGCGCATTCGCCATTTTGGCAAACCCGTCCGCCTTCGCACCGGTGGCCACAAGAACCGCAGTGGTTGGGATCGTTCCCGCTGACGTTCACGCAGCTGCCATTGCATTCGCTCTGTCCGTCGGGACACGCGCAGCTCCCTTCGCTGCATAGGCGCCCCGCAGCGCAGGCACGGTCGCACTGCCCGCAATGCGTGGAGCTGCTCGCCGTATTCACGCAGCTTTGTCCGCATTGGGTCTGCCCCTCAGGACAGCCCGTACCCGAGCAGTTTCCCGACGAACAGACGTCCGTGCCCTGGCATATCACGCCACAAGCGCCGCAATGATTGGCGTCACCCATGAGGTCCACGCAACTGCCGCCGCATTCGGTCGAGCCAGTGGGGCATTGGCATGAGCCGTCTTGGCAAAGCTGGCCGTTCTGGCAGACGTTCCCGCACTCGCCGCAATGGAGTGGATCAGAGCTGGGGTCGATACAGCCGCTGCCACAATCGAGTGCCTCAGAAGGACAGGTGCAAGCGCCCGCACTACAGCCTCGGGGGGCCTGGCAGGCGTTGCCGCAAGCGCCGCAATTCGCGACGTCTGCGGTAATATCGACGCATTGTCCGGTGCCGGTGCAGTCGGCGCTTCCGCTTTGGCAAGTGCAGAGGCCGTTTACACAAGCGCTGCCCAGAGGGCACGACACGCCGCAAGCGCCGCAGTGCGCAGCGTCTGATGTGAGGGACGCACAAACAGTCCCGCACAGGGTCTGCCCGGCGGCGCACTCGCTCGACTCCGAGCCTGTCGTACTGCTGCTGGTGGTGGACGTAGCGGCCGTCGTCCCGGCGGTGAAAGCTCCACCTGCGCCGACAGCCGTGTTGCCCGCGCCGGTCGAGCTCGTGGTATTGCTGGTTACGGGACCCGCCGGTGAACCATTGACCTCGGTAGGAGAGTTCGAGGAACAACTCGCCGTGGCCAGGGCGACAAACCCCAGCGCAACGCAGGCATGAGCCACCACGCGGATCAGAAGCGAGCCAAAAGCATTCATGTAAGAGCAGTCTCGGCTGGTCGGAGTCGTTGCAGTACCCGCGACGCATCATTGTTTTACCACAACGACCTAGCGGCGCCGGAGCCATTGCTCCTAGCGACACAGCTTGTAGCTGGCTGACAATTTTCACGAACGACTTGAGCGACGATCGTTAAGGTTGCTGACTTCGCATTTCGGTCCAGTGACGCGCAGATTGAACAAAACGAGACCGTTCGAGATCCAGACTCATGTTGTTGGCGCTGCGTGCTTTGCTCTGGGTGTGCGTCGTTTGCACCATTGAGTGCAGGTCGGTACGCCACTCGCACGAGCCGGCGACCGGGCGAAACGACCTGGCTGTTGGGGAGGGCATCAGTGCCAAAATAGCAGGCTGAAGGTGGTGTTGAGATAGTTCTTGGCGGCATCGACGGCGGTCGACACGGACCAGCCATCGAACTCGTCCAACGCACCGAAGACGTTCCAGTGAAACAGCTTGAGGTCGAAACCAAAGGTTCCGTGCACACGAAGGTTGGAGAAATCGGAGCGGGACGGCTCGAGGTACGACCCCGCGCGCAGCTTCAGTCGTTCTGGCAGCACCTCGGTTTCCACGCCCAGGCGGGGTGATAGAGCGACACTGTCGCGCGAGCGCTGAACCACTCCCGAGACCACCGAGCCGACACTCACGCTGTTGCTACTTCCGCCGATGATGACCAGTTCTGTCGAAATCAGAAAGTAACTTCGCGGCCGGCCATGATACTCCTGTTTCAAAGTCACTTCAGCGCGTTGCTCCGCCTGTTCCAGTAACGTTTGAGACGATAGCAGTTGGGCTTGCAGCTCGGCCACTCGACGCTGATTTTCACGAGTCGGCTGCGCCGCGTAAGCCTCTTGAGCCCGGACCAGGCGTTGCTCGGTGTCGGCGACGTTGCGTTCGAGCTCTCTCAATATCTCTTGGGCTCTGCTTTCGACGCTGACGAATCGAGTATTGAGCGGCCGGGGTCCTAGCTGGTAGGCGAACCCAAAGTCGACTTCCCAGGGTAGCCTGATGCTTTCCGGTCGCCACACGGTGTCTCCGCCGTCCGAGACTTCTCGAGCGCCACCCTCGGAACGTGGATTCACGGCTGACTTGGCCACGAGCCCCGCGCGCCAAGGAGACCCATGGGGTTTCACGACGGTACCCACCTGGCTGCCGACTCCTGCAACCGAGATCAGATCGCTGCCGCTGTTGTTGCCGTTCAAGCTCCAGCCGGTGAAGCGAGGCCCGGCGCCCACGACCACCTGACCGTCGTAGAAGCCATGCGCAACGCTGGCGTGCAAGACGCCATAGTTGGCCGTGAGCGACGTGGGAGCCAAACCGGCCCTTGCATTCTCGCGTTCGAGGGCTTGGCGGCTCGCTTCTGCAGCGACACCGAAGCCGTGCAGTCGGTAGTACACGTTGGCAGCCAAAGAGCCGAACAGCAAGGAGTCTTGGCGTACGTCCGAGTCGCCTGCTCGATTGGATTCGTTGAGATAGTCGGTCTCCGGCAGCCACCCACCGAAACCAAAATCGACGGCGGTGGCATAGTCCCAAGTGCGACGTGAATAGGGCAGCCGAACCGCAACCGAAGCGGGATTCTTGGCTGTCCCCTCGGCTCCTTCGGCGATGGCGACATAGGCTCCTCCGAGCCCCACCACACGGGTGCTCCCCGTAATGGGGCCCCGACTCGCGTCGACGGTGTAGTTCGAGTTGTCGATGGGTTCCCCGTCGTCGCCGAGCTGAGCGCTGACAGGTCGCGCCCACGAGCACACGGTCAGCGCGACAAGACCGACAAGCGTGCTCTTAAGCATGGCAAGGCTCAGCGCTCTGGTTCATCCGAACGGTGGTGAGAAAACAACAGTGGCTTCGGCGTTGCAACAGCTGCGCCACCTCACTTGCGCCCGCCGAATGCTGCTCGATGAGCGAGCCGACCACGCTGCCTCGTTGGGGCGCCGACGTTCGGTTCAGTAGCCGACCAACGCAATCACCACGAGCGCCAGAATCAAAAGCAGCGCCCAAATGATCATCACCCCTGGCGGGCGTGAGCGACGTGGCGTCTCATGCAAAGCCGGTGCCTCGACGTTGGGCAGCGGCGGTATCCAGAGCGTCGTCTCGTCTTCATACTCCCCCTTGGTCGAGCCTGAATGGATGGGAGGTTCGCTCGAAGACACGTCCGTTCGGACCGACTGGGTGCTTTGCGCGGGAACCCAACCCGAAATGCGCCGCTCAGGACCCTTGTCGACGAGAACCAGCCGTTCGCGACGCTGCTCCAAAACGGGTCCTAGCGCCTGGGACACGCACAGTCGGATGGTCTGGTCCGAGACATCGAACGCGGGGGGCAGCTTGGCAAGCGCTTCGGCCATCGTGCCCGCGTTCTCGTAGCCATGTCCCTGCTCCTTCGATAGGGCGGTCGTCACGACGTTTGCCAACGCTTTGAGCTCGGTGCTGCTCAAGGCGAAGCGGCTTCCGCGTTGACCCGAATCACGAGACAAGATCTCGAAGAGCAAGTTGCCTGCTGCGAGCACGTCCTCGGAGCCAGAGTCTTCTGAGACACGATACGATAGCCCGCGAACGCCGGAGGCTCCGTGTTTGGGGTCGCCCAACACTGCCTCGAAGACCGCCAGCTCGCTCAGGAAGGCTTTTCCAAAATCCGCGATCCAAATGGTGTCCGGGTACACGCAGCGTTCCACGCAGTATCCGTAGATGCCCTGAAGCAGTCGCCTGCCAGAGTGGGCCGCCACCAGCGTGTCGCGCATCACGCGCACTGCGACGCCGACCGCCACTGGATCCGACGGTGACAGGGCAGGACCGAGCTCGACGAAGGAGACGCCGGAAATGTAATCGCTGGCGACATAGTGCTGCGGACCTGACCTGAAGCAGCCAACGACTTTGAGCAACCTGGGGTGGTTGATCTGCCGCACCCGGTCTACCAAAACTTTGACGCTGGCCGCCGTACGCGCGCTCACGGGCCGCAACATCACCAGGCGTCCCGCGTCTTTGCCGGTCAGCACTTTGCCTAGCTGCACCACACCCGTTGCGCCCGTGAACAGTGGACACAGGAGCTCACAGTCACCGTCGGCCCCCGCGGCATTGTAGGGTTGTGTTTTCACGATGAACGACGGCGCACCGGCTGTTTCAGCTGCTATTTTACGCAACCTGATCGCCGAGCGCCCGACGCACCGAGCAAAAGGTGGTTGGTCGCCGTACACGGACGGCCACGGCTCGCCCCTTGACGGCTTGCTGGAGCGGCTGGCGACGGCGAGTGAGGCAGATACATTGCAACTGTCTTGTAAGCTTTCAATGACAAGCGCGCGTATGGCTCGGCTCTTTCATCGGAAGGTGCCTCTTGCGAGCACGTGCGCCGCGCACGAGCTTGAGCGCCCCTCGGCCCAGAATCCCAATCGGACCTCGAGAGAGCCAATTCAAGAACAGCTGCCAGTAGCGCCATGCCTTCGCCAGCGGCACTCTGATCGCTGCCGACTTGTCGTCCCCAACTAGGCCGGTTAGGTCTCGCCGCTCGCGCTCGATGCTGCGAATGAACCGCGTCACATGGAGCTCAATCTCGCGCTGCCGGCGCAGTACCCTGCTCACGAAGCGCTGAGCCTCCTGCGTATCGTCGAAGCGCGCCTCGGCATAGGCTGCAACGATGCGGCGAACCTTGCGTTCAGGCAGACGACGGATCCGGCGTGCTTCGTCGCGCAAGACGCCGAAGGCCAACCTGCCTCGACCTTCCACGTAGTCCGCGTAGAGGAACGTGCGTGCATTGGGCAGTGTTTTTCTGTACTTGGCGAATCTGGAGAACTCCGAACACCCGTCTTCTGAGAAGGCGCGGTCCCAATCGACGTTGAGCGGATAGCCTTCAGGTCCGAGCAACGCATACTGACTGGTGTTCGTATCCAAGTTGTCCAAGAACCATTCCCAGGCGTGTTCACGCAGCAGGACACACCTTTGTAGGTCGGACCATTGGCTGGTGTCCGTTTGCAACTCGGCGTCCCAGTCGAGCTCGAGGTAAGGCTTTAGCAAGCCTTCTACCCAACCGATCCCCTCGACCTCGGTGCTCACCACCCGTGCCGGAACGCATGGCCGCCTGCCAAGTCGCCGCAATTCATAGGCCGCTTGCTCCGCGTGCGCCAGAGCGGGTTCTGCGAGCTTCAAGACGTAACGCGCGCCGGCGTCGTCCACCACAGTCATCAACGGTTTCGAGCCAGCGCCGTGCGGCAGCGACTCGAGCAGGCGCAACCGAGTGGGTTCGGTAACGAAGCGGCGAGCCTCCAGCTCAATGCTCAGCATTTCGTCCAGCGCTCGCAGCCGGCGCGCCACTGTATGACTAGTCACTGTCAACGACGCCTCCGCAAAGCCTCCACATACGTGCTGCAACTGCCTGCAAATAGCGGACCACTAGGCAGGTTGCTCGCCGGGCATCGACCCGTTAGGTAGACGGAACGATACTCCGCTCGCGTCGGCGCTACCCAAAAGCCGTGCTCGCGACAACCGCGGTCGACGTGGACTAAGTAGGTGTTGAAGCGTCCCGCAATGGTGATCGTGCCGAGTTGCTCGTAACCCAAGCGCTGGGTCGCTTTGAAAGCGCCCACATTGCTCAGACTAACCACCGAGACGAGCTCTGCCGGGCCGTCCCGATTCAGCCAGCTCAGAGCACGCCCCATGGTGTGCGAATACACATGGCGCCCGCGATAGTCCGGGTGTGTGTAGCCATGATGCATGTAAACGTAGCCCTGTCGAAAATAGGACGAAAATTCGCCGGTAATCGGCGTTGGCCAGCGAGAGTACCAGCCATAATTGACCAATCGATCACCGTCCAAAGCAGCGAAGCAGAGGTCGCCGTTGGCTAGGGCCCGCTGGTAGAACCTATGGAGATCGAATGCTCGATCGCAGGCGTAGCCCTCGATCTCGTCTATGCTCAGCGGACGAAACTCGAAGGGTACGCTGGCGTCGAGGTAGCTTCTGGTGACGTTGCCGAGACGCAAATGCAATACCCGCAAGACTTCCAGGTAGATGACCCGATTGGCTGCGTGGAACGATGCCACTTGTGCCAGCCGTGACGGTCCCCAATGCCGCCAGTATCCCCAGAGCTTCGACGATTCTTGCTTCGCGATTGGCATGGTCGGAAAGGATGCGCCCTGTCTTTCCAGTTTGTCGTTGCAATCGCTGAACCAAGCCGCCGGGGTAAGTTGCCTCGATGAGGCAGAAGTGTGACCACCAGCAAAGTCCGGGATAGGCGTTAAGCCAAATTGGCGTAGGCTCGCCACAGCAGCACCAACGCGGCAACGCTGAGCACGACACCAAGGCTACGCAATACGGGCAACCGGTACTTGGCAATGCCGTGGGCTTCCAGCCGGCGAACGGCACCGACCACGAGCAAGAACCACGCAAAACTTCCGAGCGCCACGCCCACACCAAAGCTCACGCCTTGCGCAAACCCGCCGGAGAGCCACGCTTGCCCATACAACGAGGTGACCACTACGGTCCAAGTGGCCAGCAAGGTGGGGTTCAGGGCCGTGGTCAAAAAGCCAGCGCGCAGGCTGAATGTGTCGTTCTTCGACGCGAGCTGACTCAGCGCTTGTGGCGCGGCGGCCAGAAGGCTACCGACGAGCAGCAGGATGCATGCCCCGGCAAAGCCTGCGGCTCGGACCAGAGCTGCCGAGTGCGCCAACAACGCTGGGACGAAGGTGGCCAGCGCTCCCGCAATGGCTCCTTCGACCAATGAGCCGCTCACCGCGATCAACGTTGCCGACTTGCGGGCTCCAGCCATAGCGCGCTCGAGCACGAGCGCGGCGAGGGGCCCGGTCATCGGGACCGAACCCATGAACGACAAGGCGAATGCGACTGCCAGCAGCATCGACAGCGGGCCCTACCCATCGGGCTCTGGGAAGAATGAACCAGCGAACTCTGAAGCAGGCAAAGGCGGCAGGCAACTGCGGACTGCTCAGCCCTCGTCCTTTTGCGTCCAGTAGAAGGCCAGCCTCCAGCCGACCAGCACGGTCGAGGCGGTCATGGTGTCGCTGAACTGGTACCGGTACATCAAGCTCGGCCCATGCGACATGCGCCAGAATTGCCAGGGCTCGAACAAGAAGCCGACGCCCACCATGGACATGCTGCCCCCGTTGGCCGTCTCTTCACCGTCTTTGTCTTCCATGATGCCAGCGCCGGCTCCGAACTCCGTCACGAGCCCCAGATCTTTGAAGGCCCCACCCAGCGGAAACAACGGGAAGCTCTCGATATGCATGCCGAAGGCGCTCCCGCCCGCGACGAGGTTCTCGTCGCCGCCGCCGGCGGTGAACATGCCCACCCCGACGCTGAGCCAGTCACGCAAGGCTCCGCCCAGCCAAATCGATAGCCCGCTCGCTGGGGCCGCTCCGGTGCTGGACCGATATTCGGGGTTATCGATTTTCTCGACTTCGTTCGGGTAGCCGACGTAGCTGCCGACGCCAAGGCCGTAGCTCAATCCGATGTTGAAGCCGCTGCGGCGTTCGATCGGTGGAACGTAGTTGCTCTCGGCGGCACCTTCTTGGGCGCTGGCCGTCGCAGGGAGACAGACGGGGATGAGGGCGGCGAGCGTGACTAGCCAGCGAGCGGGCATGGGCTCCATGGTTGGCTGAGTGTTCTCGGCGTTCAGTCGAGAGGTCAAGCCCCAAAAGCCCAACCGCTACGGCCGGCGCAGCTTCCAAGAGTCGAAGTCAGGCTCAGAGCTGCGCGCTCAGGTTCTGGCGCCGTTTGCGCGACTTGAATTCGGGGGACTCGGCCAAGGCCATCCCGATCAAGCGCGCACCCTCGGCGAAATGCTTGGCGCCGGCGCGCACCAATTCCGGTGTCGCCGTGCCCACGTCTGGATAGCCACGTCCCTCGCTGTCCGGTTGGACGGCGCCCCAGTTGGCGAACAGCCTGCCCCACTCGCTCTGGAGGCACTCGTTGATCCGCTTCACGCCATAGCGCGGATACCAGAAGACATCGTGGTAGGTGACCGAGGCGATGTAAGCCCAGGGCGCCAGCCAGGTTTTCAGCGACCACTCGATGGGCTTCTTGAGCGGCCCCCAATAGATGCGGTGTTGGTTTCTCGATGCGAACGTCATGTTCTTGAATGGACCCTCGAAGTTCCAATTCTCGTTCGCTGCGTCGGTGTCCCCGACCAACTCGAGATCTCTGGGGTCGCCCACACCCAGGCCCTGTTCGTGAGCCAAGCGGACGAATTTCAAGTCGCGCATTGGGTCGAACCCCATGAGCTTGCCCGCCACCGCGTCAATCGCCACTTGGTCGGACGACGCCAAGAGCACGTTTTTGATGTGCGGAATCATGCAACGTGGCCCGGGGCCGTCACCGGCGAAGGTTCCATCCATGACGGCGAAGACGCCGCGATGGATCTTCTTCTGGATCATCAGCAGATCGACCAATGTTTCGTGGATGACAGGATGCGTCCAGTGACGATGTTCGTTCAGCAAACCTCCGAAAGCATTCTTCATGGCTCCGGTGGTTGTGGTGAAAATGTGAGTCTTGACCGTGGGCAGGTGGATGATGTTTTCGCCAATGAAGCGCTTGGGAATGGAAAACCCTTTGGGAAACACCTGGTTCAGGCACAGGAATTTGTCGCACAGGTCTCCGGCCGCGTCCCTGATGTGCACCCATTCTTCGCCCTCGTAGAGGTGCACGTTTCGCAGGCCATGCGCCTCGATCACGTCGATCTGCTTGTTTTCCCGCTCACCCAGGTGGGCGTCGATGACCACCGTGCGGTTGTGGCAGCCATGGATCAAATCCGGAGAGTAGCCGTCCCGCTTCATGGCTCGGATGACGCCTTCGAGCTGCCAAGGCGTAGTGGACGAGCCTGGATAGAAAAAGTGCCAAGAAATGTTGATCTTGAGCGCCGTATCGGCGTCCTTCTGCACGACCTCTTGGTAGCCAGCCAGGTTCATGAGGCGGTGGTAGTCTTCGAGCACAGTGGCTGGTGAGGTCCGGACGATGGCTACTTTGGATTTCGTCGTCATGGTTGACTCGCTGAGCTTGAGGCAGATGCCGCCTAGGCGTGCGGCGAATGGATCATCGATTGGCCGAGGGGCTGCACCCCCGCCGACCCGCTGCAGTCTACGGTTCGGGAGCCCGTCGGGCCAGTCGTGAGGGCGCCCCGGCTTTCGGAAACCCTTCACCGTCACCGAATCGGCCACGGCCACGAAAGCGTTGGTGACAAGGTGCTGTCTGATTGGCGACGGTAATTCCGTTTCCGTTTCCGTTTCCGTTTCCGTTTCCGTTTCCGTTTCCGTTTCCGTTTCCGTGGCCGGACTTCCGTTTCGGTGGCGGCGGCCGTGGCCGAAGTTCGGTGGCCGCGACGGTGACCGTAGAGGCCACTACGATCGCATTGTGGCCATGCGCTACAAGCTCATCATTGAGTGAGCATCGCGCTTCGAGCGGGGCACTGGCTTGTGCTGTGCCCCGTCACCGAATCGGCCACGGGCCACGGAAGCGTTGGTGACAAGGTGCTGTCTGATTGGCGACGGTAATTCCGTTTCCGTGGCCGGACTTCCGTTTCGGTGGCCGCGGCCGTGGCCGTAGAGGCCACTACGATCGCATCGTGGCCATGCGCTACAAGCTCATCCATTGAGTGAGCAACGCTCGGCTCAGCTGTTCCGGCGAAATCGCGGCCACGGAACGTCGCCGCTGCCCCGGCTTTCGGAAACCCGTCACCGTCACCGAATCGGCCACGGGCCACGGAAGCGTTGGTGACAAGGTGCTGTCTGATTGGCGACGGCAATTCCGTTTCCGTTTCCGTGGCCGGACTTCCGTTTCGGTGGCCGCGGCCGTGGCCGAAGTTCGGTGGCCGCGACGGTGACTGTAGAGGCCACTACGATCGCATCGTGGCCATGCGCTACAAGCTCATCCATTGAGTGAGCAACGCTCGGCTCAGCTGTTCCGGCGAAATCGCGGCCACGGAACGTCGCCGCTGCCCC
>CBFGRJ010000038.1:0-29476 GCA_965651135.1 uncultured Myxococcales bacterium | reverse complement strand
CTACTCCTCGCCGAGCGCGAACCCCTGGGGTGGGGGGTATCGACGCGAGAAGGTGGATCAGTGTTGCTGATTTACGTCAGATATTCGGGATGGGGGCTCGACAAAGCCCTCACACGAGGGCGACCGCACCCGCCCCGCGCGCAGCCCTTTCATCGGCGCAGATCGGCGCAGGCCAGTGGAGAACTGATTTGGGTTCGACCACCGCGTACCCTTGCTGCCCGAGCCCCTTCGCACGCGGACCTTCACGCCCCCATGGGGATGATCAGTCGAAAGCGAGGAAAGCACGCGCGAAGATCGTGCCAGTTACGATTTCTGTTGACGGCTTTTTAGGCGTGCTACTGCTCACTAAAGACTCATCGCAACGTCAATGCCGATTGCTGACTCACACCCGGCCTCTGCGAGCGCGATCGCGAACGCGAGCGAGATGTCGCGGTCCCCCGGTGGAATGCCACGAGCGCAAGCATAGACAGCGACTCGTGACGCAGCCGGTCGCAGCTCACGACCGATCCTGAGAAGCGTGATAAATTTGTGATGTTAACCGGCAGCGGAAACTTTTTCTGCCGCTTTGTAAAATACGTGGGGCGCTGCGGCGGCGATATACCGTGTCGTGGTGTCAGTCGAGAGAGATCCACCCTGCTGAGCGACATTTAGTGCTCGATCCGGGCTGTGTCGGCTTCTGCACCTCCGCGATTTGTGGCAAGCAACCAACGTGACCAAAGGCAATACGTCGATGTTTTCTTCTAGATTTGGGCTCTCCATGGCTGTGGCGGGCATGGCTCTCGGAATGACCAACGCTTGTTCCGATGCTGCAACGCCGGACAACACGACCGCCGGGACCATGGGCGCCGGTACGATGACGAGCGGCAGCTTTGGCCCCACCACGGGCGACATGAGCAGCGCTCAGGGCAGCACCACGATGGGCTCCGCCACTACCGGGGGCCCCGTCACTGCTACGGCGACAACGGGGGGCACCACCGGTAGCACGGGCGCCGGAGGCACCAGCTCGAGCATCACCGGCACCACGAGCGACACCAGCACCACGAGCATGGGTGGCAGTATGGGCACGGGGGCTGGAGGCATGGGTATGGGCACCGGTGCGGGCGGCACGACCGGCATGGGCGGCGCCACCGGCAGCACCGACATGGGCACCACCGGCGCGGCCGCCGACGATCTCGACATGACCGCCGAGCAGTTCGATTGCATCGCTGACTGGCATCAAGTCCTGGGCTTTCGCATCAACAACCTGCTCGGTCATCTCGACGAGGCGATCGCGGTTGCCGAAAACCCAGAAGGTGGCGTGTATCCGGTCGGGACCATCATTCAGCACCTCCCCACAGAGGCAATGGTCAAGCGCAAGGCCGGGTTTTCTCCCGAGACAAGGGATTGGGAATTCTTCCTACTGACGCTCGGCCAAGACGGCACGACGACCATCATGAATCGTGGCACGACCGAAATCTCGACCATGGGAAGCACGTGCGCCAGCTGTCACTCCATGGCCGATCCGCAATGGGACTTCGTGTGCAATACCTACGGCGAATCCGGCGCCGGCAACTGCGGGTTCGATTTCGGTCCACAGCAGCTCGATCCCCCAATCGCCAACGACCCGCGTTGCGACTGACCCATTGCCCCCTTGCTTCCTGCCTCCTTGCATCGACATCTGAGCCGGTGATGTAATCGCCGCTCCTCATGAGTGCGACAAGCAAGGGCTTTCTCGGTTGGGTAGAGCGTACCGGCAACAAGCTGCCTGATCCGGTCTTCATTTTTATCTACCTCATCGCGGGCTTGGTCGCCGTATCCATCTTGGCGGCGGGCGCGGGGCTAGTCGCGACACACCCGATTCAGAAAGCGCCGAGTGGAGGCCCGCTCGTGCTCGAAGCGCAAAGCCTGCTCTCCGCGCGAAACATCGCGCGTCTTTGGGTCGAAATGCCGAAGACCTTCACGCACTTTCATCCGCTCGGCTATGTGTTGGTGGTGATGCTGGGTGCCGGAGTGGCCGAACGCTCGGGATTGTTCTCGACCGCGATGAGCGCGGCCGTACGGCGAGCTCCCAAGGTCTTGCTCACTCCAGTCACCGCACTGGTCGCCATGATCAGCAACCACGCCGCCGACGCAGCGTACGTCGTGCTGATCCCGCTCGCCGGCGTCTTGTACGCCTCCGCTGGCAGACATCCTTTGGCGGGCATCGCCGCTGCGTTCGCGGGAGTGTCCGGCGGATTTTCCGCCAACATCGCCCCCGGACAGCTCGACGCGCTGCTGTTCGGAATCACCGAACAAGCCGCTGAAGCCCTGCTCCCCGACTACGACGCAAACATCGCCGGCAACTGGTACTTCATCGCCGCCATGACCGCCTCCTTCTTGCCGGTTATCTGGTGGGTGACCGATCGGGTGATCGAGCCACGGCTTGGACCATGGTTGCCAGCGACCGAGCACACATCGCCGACCGAGAAAGCTGACCCTGCTCAAAGGCGCGGACTGCTCCACGCCGGCTTTGCCGTACTGATCGTCGCCCTGCTCTGGACCTTCATGACGCTCGGCCCAAACACGCCACTCATCGACGAAACCGCCTGCCCCGATAGCGAGCTTGCGCTCGGTCACTGCTCGGCGCAGGCGCGCCTCGGGCCCTTGTATCAATCGCTGGTGGCGGCATTCTTCCTCGCTTTTCTCGCGGCGGGCTGGGCCTACGGGGCCCGAGCCGGAACCATCAAGGGACACCGCGACGTGGTGCACATGATGTCCGAGGCCATGAAAGATCTCGGCTACTATCTAGTGCTCGCCTTCGCGGCCGCGCACTTCGTCGCGATGTTCAACTGGTCCAACCTCGGACTCATCCTGGCCATTCACGGCGCCCACGGCATCGAACAAAGCGGCCTTCCACTACCGGCGCTCTTGGGCGTCATCGTGCTCTTCTCATCCATGGTCAACCTCTTCATCGGCTCGGCGAGCGCCAAGTGGGCCCTGCTCGCGCCAGTCATGGTGCCGATGCTGATGCTGCTCGGAGTCAGCCCCGAAGGCGCCACGGCCGCCTATCGAGTCGGCGACAGCGCCACCAACATCATCACCCCGCTGATGGTCTACTTCCCGCTCATCCTGATCTTCTGCCGGCGCTGGCAAAAAGAATTCGGCCTCGGCAGCCTCACCGCCATGATGATCCCCTACTCGGCCTGGCTGCTCTTGGTGGGCTTAGCCTTGACCATCGCTTGGGTCGCGCTCGGCATCGATCTAGGCCCAGGCGCCCCCGTCGAATACACGCTCCCGGCAGCAGGCAAGCCGCGGTAGGCTCATCATGGTAACCTAGCGCGTGTTCCGGCAAGACTATATTCTCCGCTTGATCGAGGAGCTCGCGCGCGCGGTCGCTCGCTCCCTCGCGAGGGCCAAAGAGCAGAATTTCGCTCGAGCCCAAGTCGAATTGGACGAAGCGGAGCAGCGCCTGGGTCTGTTCCATGGCTCCGAAAGGCTCGATGCGCAGTCGCTCGTCAAGCTGCTCGGAGACGACAAGTGCGTGCTCTACGCCCAGCTATTGCTCACACGAGCCGACCTGGCCGAACAACAGCACCACGCGGAAACTCGCATGGCTCTTCAGCAGCGGGCCCGTCAGCTGCTGCTCGCCGCCCACCCCGACGTGCTCGCCGACCTCAAAGCAGAGCTACTGTCGCAGGTTATGTGATGCGTTGATGAGCATCACTGAAGGACAGGGCTGCGCTTTTGGTCATGATTCTGTGCCGCGCAAGATCTTCGCCTCACTGGGGGCGGCACGCGGATTTTTCGCCTCCCAGCTCGTTTTCCCGGTTTTTTTGCGCGCTTCTTGGACCAGGTGGCACAGGTTCCGTAACGGCATGATTCTAGCTTGAGGCATTGTTTCGATGCCTACTCAAGCCATTCAGCCCCGGCGGCTCGCGCGCCCGGAGCTCGGATCTTCGACCGCGAGCCCCACGCGTGCGATGGCCCTGCTGCAGAAGGGATTTCGCCCATTTTTTCTCGGGGCAGCAGCCTTCGCAGCGCTTGCTTTACCGCTTTGGTTGCTGGTGTTCTCCGGTCTCAGCACGTCGGCCGGCGGTGCCGTGTTTCCCGTTCCCATGTATTGGCACGCGCACGAAATGATCTACGGCTTCGCGTTGGCTGTCATCGCCGGCTTCTTGCTCACAGCCGCGGGCAACTGGACGGGCCGCGAGACGCTGGTGGGAGCTCCGCTGGGCGCACTCGTGGCGCTGTGGGCCACAGGTAGGCTGATGCTGCTGGCGCCGGTGACGTCCGAGCTCTGGCGCTCGGCAGCCATTTTGGTGGATCTCGCCTTCGCGCCGCTCTTGGCTCTAGCCGTCGGGCGGCCGATTGTGGCCGCGAAGAGCCGGCGAAACTTCGGTTTTCTGGCTATGCTGTTGGGGTTTTCGGTGGGGAATCTCCTGATGCATCTGGGCGCGCTGGGGCTCGTTCCCAGCGGCCTCGATCTCGGGTCGAAGCTGGGCGTCTATTTGACCCTGCTTGCGATCGTGGTGGTGAGCGGGCGCGTCGTCCCGATGTTCACGCGCAACGCTACGAAGGATGAGCGCATTCGCTCATTGCCCACGCTGGAACGCGCGAGCATCATCGCCGTGTTGCTCGTCATCGCTGCCGATCTGGCGCCGGTACCCGCCACCGTGCGAGCGTTGGTCGCGTTGCTGGCGGGCACGCTGGTGCTGCTGAGGGCCAGACACTGGGGCTTTAGGGTATCGTTTCAGCAACCGCTGCTCTGGATCTTGCACGTCGGCCACGCCTGGATCCCCGCGGGTCTTTTGCTCAAAGGCATGAGTTTGCTTGGCGCTTCTTGGGCTGGCTGGTGGCTGCATGCGCTGACGGTGGGAAGCATCGGAATGCTCACCTTGGGCATGATGGTGCGCGTCACCTTGGGGCATACCGGGCGGATGCTGGCCGCGCCGAAGAGCGCTGTGCTAGCGTTCATCGCGTTGTCCGCGGCAGCGCCGTTGCGCGTGGCTGGCCCGGTGTTGTTCCCCGCCGCGTACCTGCCAACCCTGGTGGTCGTGGGGACGCTTTGGTCTCTGGCGTTCATCGCCTTTTTGGTGGCCTGTGCCCCGATGCTGCTGCGCCCGCGCGTGGACGGACGCCCCGGGTGATCCGCATGAGGTTCGACGATAGACCCTTCATTGCGATTTGGGAGACCACGCAGGCCTGTGACTTGGCCTGCACGCATTGCCGCGCCTCGGCGAGGCCCGAGCGCGATCGCGCCGAGCTCAGCACGCTAGAAGGCATGCACCTGTTGGACGCGCTCGCGGCAGCCAAGGTCCCGCTCGTGGTATTGACGGGGGGCGATCCCGCGAAGCGGCCCGATCTGCTCGCGCTGGTGCGTCACGGCGTCTCGCGTGGACTCGGCATGGGCCTCACGCCGTCGGCCACACCATTGGTGACCCATCGGCTAATCCATGAGCTTGCCGGGGCCGGTCTCTCGCGCCTCGCGATCAGCGTCGATGCTCCCGATCCCGAGCGCCACGACGCCTTTCGAGGCGTATCCGGGAGCTTTCAGCGCTCGTTGCAGATCTTGCAGGAGGCCCGCGAGGCTGGGATCCGAACGCAGATCAACACGTCGGTACACGCTGGCAACATCCACGAGCTCGAACGCATGGCGCGCTTGGTCGAAACAACGGGCTGCGTCTTGTGGAGCGTCTTTTTCGTCGTTCCCACGGGTCGTGCAGGGGTTCACCTGCTGCCCACCGCACACGAGGTCGAACGTTCGCTGAATCAGTTGGCCGACATCGCCGCGCGCGTCCCCTTCTCCATCAAGACGACGGCCGCGCCACACTATCGCCGGGTCTTGCTCCAGCGCAAGAAGGCGAAAGCCGTCGCGGTCAAGCATGGGATACATGGCGTCGGGGGAATGCGTGTGAACGACGGGCGCGGATTTCTGTTCGTGTCTCACCGCGGTGAGATTTTCCCCAGCGGTTTTCTGCCCATTTCCTGCGGCAACGTGCGGACGGACGATGTGATCCAGGTGTACCGAACCCATGCGACCTTCGTGGGGCTCAGAGCCCCTGATTGGCTGCAGGGCAAATGTGGCGTGTGTGAGTACCGTTCCGTGTGCGGCGGTTCACGGGCGCGCGCCTATGCGCTGACTGGCGATCCGAGAGCGTCCGATGCGCTCTGCGCCTACGTGCCAGAAGGCTATGACGGGCCGCTCGATATCCTGACAGCCAACGGCCGCCACCGGGTGCTGCCCGTACTTCAGTCGGAGGATCAATGAGCCGCGACGCTGAGGTCGGCAAGCTCCAAATGCCGAAGAAACTGCCCGTGGTGCGCATCGCCCTCAAGCCTCAGCACCCGGAGCGCGTGTGCTGGGGTTGCGACAAGTACTGTCGGGCCGACGATCTGGCGTGCGGCAATGGCTCGGAGCGAACGCCGCACCCCATCGAGCTCTTCGGCGATGACTGGCAAGAGTGGGCGGCTTCCCTACGGCTCTCGGATGCTCCGGACCCCAGCACAGATCCCGAGTGACCCGAGAGCCGTAGCGCCCGACTGGTTCAGTCGTGCATGAACTCGAGCACCAGACGCTCCATGCCTATGGCCGGCGACAGCGAAAAGCTTAGCTCGTTCTTCCCGGCTTTTAGCGCGCCACGCGGGATGTCCAGCGACCGGCGCGCCCATTCACCGCTTTCGGCGTAAGGCCCCTGGAAGTAGCGCAGCGAATCTTCTCCCGGCAGGCGCCCGACGAAGGTTCCGTTGACCGAGAGCTCCGCCTTGCCGCGCCCGCGAATGTCGTAAACCAGCATGGCGCGCTCGGCGCGAGCCTGCTCCTCGTCGAGCTCGACGACCAGCTTGCGCCCCGAAACACCTTCAAACGCTGCCGTCCAGTAGCGATCGTAAGGGCCCTCGTTGGCCGGCGAAGCGTCCGCCTCGGGGGGACCGAAGCGCTGGATGTCACGCGTGTCGTAGCTCATGAAACCGAGTTTGCGCTGCACGTTTTCGGTGACTGTGTTGCGGGGAGCGATGGAGGTGCGCTCGTATTTCACTGGACTCACGGTCACGTTCCGCCAGACGAGCTCCCGGTTGAGAGGGTTGCCGTTGCAGGCGTCGCCCGGATGGTGGTCCGCCTGGTAAGCGACGCCCAAAAGCTGCACATGCGCTTCCGACCACGGCACGCCCACGGGATAGTCGTGCAGGTGCTCGAGAGTGCCGGTGTCCTTCAGATCGGCCAGCAGGCGCACGCGGTCCCGAGAGAATTCCAGCCTGAAATGCGTGAGCGTCATGTCTTCGTTCATGTCGGCGATCGGCTCCTTCGACCGGGGCAGCATATAGACGGGATCCGTCGCCCCTTTGACGGTGCGGTGCACCTCGAGGCTCACTCGCTCGCCGTACGAGCAAGGCAAATCGCTGGCGCCAATGGCGACGAAATTCAGGCTGTCTTCGAAGGGATCTTTGGCCACCTGATTGGGGACGGAAGTCACCTCTGCACCAATCACCGTGTCCGTGGGCGTCAGCGAGATTTCCCACCAATGCCCGGTGGTCACGTACAGCGGTGCATAGAAATCGACGACTGCGGGCCTGTCGCTGGAAATCAACACGGGGTTGCGCAGGCGGCTACTCGAGATCCCTTGGTAGTCGAGCCGCATCACGCCGATTCCCGGGCTGCCGTCGCCACCGATGATCTTCGTTTCGTTGTCCTCGATGCCGACCCGAGGATCGGACGTAATGGCCCGGTGGACGTCGAGGTGGTAGCCGGTTTGACCCGGGTAAGCGTAGGCGGTTGCCAACCAGCCGGTTTCGCCTCGACTGTCCCAATTGTCTTCGTTCCACCACACCGTAGATCCCTGGTGGTGATCGTGTCCCACGCTCGAGGCGTGATTGCCGATCCAGTCGAAATTTTCGATGAATGCGTCGGGGTCACTCGTGAGCGCCTGTGCGCTGCCCGACGCCCCTGGCGCCGCACCTTCTTCGCCAGAACAAGCGAGCCCGCCCATAGCCAAGCTGGCCGTCCCCGCCATGGCAATCAAGCGCAGGGCAGATCTCGCCCCAACCGACTCAATGATCTTCATACGGTCCTTTCTCGCGGGAGTCGTTCTCCCAGGGTGCTCGGACTGGTTGTTGGTTCCGAGCTCGTTTGGCGAGAGTGATTAGCAACCGCTTCCACAGCGTCAAGCGGACGCCGAAAATCCGGCGTTACTTTTTCGGAGCTGACTACACGTGCTCACCTTCTACTCACGCTTCATTTCGAGCGCTTATGGCCTGCCACCTTTCGAAGCCTGACTCGCACTTTATTGCTCGCGCCGACAGGCGACTCACCACTCGTGGCTATCCGCCACATCGGCTCGCCCGAACTCATGACCACGGGTAAGGACGAACCGCGTTCGCGGTACACTAGATGAGCCCGTCAGGGTCGGGAGACGAGTGTCTCGTCCTTGGGGGGAATGAAGCTCATGGCTCTTTCGGCCATTGCAGTAATCGTGAGCGATGGGTTCACGCCGGGGTTCGCGCTGACCGAGCTGCCATCGACGACGTAGAGTCCGGGATAACCGAACACGCGGTGGCGTGCGTCGATGACGCCCTCGTCAGCGTTGCGCCCCATACACGCCCCACCCAAGATGTGCGCGGTGGTGGGTGTACCCAGCAGCGTTTCCGAAAACAAGGTCGACACCACGCCGCCCACTTTGGCGGCAAATCGCTGCGCGAGCTCGCTGGCCTCGGTCATGAAAGGGGTAGGCGCCTGGGCCCCGGGCCTTAGCTTGCTGTCGAGCCCTCGCCTGAACCCGGTGAATGGGCTTCGAGCCAAGGTGAGCGTCAACGTCGATTCCAGCGTGCGCATGTACAGAAGAATCTGCGTGGAGCGCGCATAATCGCTCACGGTCCATGTGCGCAACCATTTCACCGGATTCTTGATCAGCTGGCTCAGAGTTCCGAAGGAGCGCGCCGCCAAGCTTTTGCCGGGAGCATGCGGGAAGGCCAGAAGCCTGAAGAACCCCGAGCCTTCGGCATAGCGCACCGGCTCCATGTGGCTGTGGTCATCGGTATGGAGAATGGATGTGATGGCCACGCCTTTCGAAAAATCGACGCTGGGGTCAGACACGGTGACCCCCATCAGCGCTTCGCTGTTCGTCCGCACGCCTTCACCGAGCCGAGCGGAAAGCGCGGGCAAGCCGTTCGGATCTTCACGCATGGACAGCAAGAGCGGCAGCGTGCCCATCACTCCGCCGGCAAACACCACTTGCGTCGCCTCGACGGAGCTCGACTGCCCGCCCTTCACGCCTTGCTTCACCGCGATGACGTACCCGCCCTGCTCGAGCGGACGGACCGCCGTCACCTCCGTTTCGGGGCGAATCTCCACGCCGCGTTTTTCGGCCAAATACAAGTAGTTCAGGTCCAATGTGTTCTTGGCTCCGACTCGGCACCCGGTCATACAGGCGCCGCATTCGATGCAGCCCGTGCGGCGCGGGCCAGCCCCCGCGAAGTAGGGATCGTCCACCTCTTTGCCGGGCTCTCCAAAAAACACGGCCACGCGAGTCGGTCCAAAATGCTCCGCTCGTCCGATATCGGCCGCCACGCTCTTCAGCACTTCGTCCCCTCGCGTCAGCGTGGGGTTGTCCGTAGCTCCCAGCATGCGTTCGGCTGTCCTATAGTGAGGCTCGAGCTCGTTTTTCCAATCCGCCAGGTTTGCCCAACTGGGAGCGGAGAAAAATGCGGGCTTCGGCCGCGGTAAGGTATTGCCGTAGACCAACGAGCCTCCACCCACGCCCACGCCGTGCAAAATCGTCACGTGACGGAGGAAGGTCATCTGGAAAATGCCGCGAAACCCCAGCGCTGGGTTCCACAACCAGCGGCGCACATCCCAGTTCGACTTCGGGAAATCGCTCTTGTCGAAGCGCCGGCCCTTTTCCAGCACCAGCACTCGGTAGCCCTTTTCGGCGAGGCGCAGGGCCGCCACGCTTCCGCCGAAGCCCGAACCCACGATCACGAAGTCGAAGCGCTCACTGCCCATGGCACGAAGCGTAGCCACAACGCCTATGCCGGACAATGAGGTCCACTATTGCGCGGACGTGGAGTGCTCGCCTACCCGGTCATTCCGCGGTCAACGACTGCACCCAGGGCGGTGAGTCGGGCGCCTGGTCCGACTGGAGCACGTCTTCCCACTCGATATCGTTCAGGCGCTTCCAGTTGCTTTCGATATGCTCGTAGTAGGATGAAACCAAGCCTGCGTAGGCTCGGGGCCCAGAGCAGCTCTCGACCGAGGTGACCATCAGGCGAATATTTCCGGTACCCACGTGCAGCACGCGCCCGACGGGGCTGCCGCTGCTGTCTTCCGGTTGAGTGTGCACGTCGGCTATGGTGGGCGACGACTCGACGATCGGATCGACGAAGAGCTCCCCGTACCACCCGGTCGTCCACTGATCGCCGGCGCAACCTCTGAGGGTCCCCACGGTTTCGTTGATGAAGGCCAGATGCGCCTCCGAGTGCGGCGCACCCGTGCGCTGGTGCTCGGCCATGTCAGCCAATATCGTGCCCACTTCGACGAACTTTTCCAGCACTCGCTGCGCGCTGGCGACGGTCCTCTTCCAGACATAGTCGGGAGCGCCGATATCGAAATTCTGTTCGTTCGGATCGTCTACCACGAAGCCGAACTCAGCCATCACCCCGAGCGCATGCTCGGCAAAGGCGACTACCTTTCTGAAAAACTCGGGGTACGGGTCGACGTACGCATCGGGATACTCGCACTGCGCGCCCGACGTATACGACTGCTTCGTGTACAAAATGGTGTCGTGGCGCAGCTCGGCCCACGAAGCGAGCTGCGTATTCAAGAGCCGCCGGCCCCAGGCCTCGGTCTTTGCGATATTGGGCAGCGTTTCTCCTTCACCGGTGAGCCCCGCCTGTGCCGGAGAAAGACTGCGCAACGCATCCAGCCAGCGGTTGTAGAGGTTCATCTCCCAAACCTCACGAGGCTCGGAGTCCACGACCACGCGCATGGAGGCCAAAGCGGACGCGTAATCGTAGGTCTCGAGCTCCGGCGCCAGCAGCACGCCGGCATGGTCGTTCTGCAGTGCTGCGTAGGCCACATCGAGCGGGTTTGGCATGAGGCGCTGGGCCCCGCTCAACTGAACTCGATCGTAGACGACATTCGAAAACACGTGAGAATCGATCACGTAGCGCTGACCCAATAGGGCAAACGAAGCGGGCAACGGCGTCGAGCCGCCTCCCAAGCCACCCATCATGATATGGCTCGAGATGCGCTGGATGCCGTAACCGCCGGCCGTGATCGCCGCTTTCAGGGCCTCGTCGCTGACGCTGCTCATGTCGGCCAAGGAACTCACACCCAATTCACCCATCAAGGAGTCCACTTGGGGCGCCGTCATGTAGTCGTGCTCGCCAACGAACGCGGTGACGAGTGCGTCCACCAATCGATGCGATTGCCGGGCACTGTCGTCCATGAGTGTTCGCAAGGCAACCGCGGCCTCCGCTTCACGGCGATTCAGCTGGAGCTCTCCCGCTAGGTCGGACTCGAGCAGCCGAAAATCGATTCGGCCGAGCCAGATCATGGCGCGGAAATAGCGCGTGAGCCCCGGACTATCGGTGTAATGCCCGCGAGGTGTGAATTGAGAGAAGTCCACCTGCCGGGTCGAACCGAACAGCTCGACGGGCTGGGCTGCTCCGGCCTGGATACACGCATTGTAGAGCGCGGTCACGGCTTGCTCGTTTTCTGACGCGAGCGGGGCTTTCAACTCTCCCGCCAGCAAGCTGTCCGGGACGGTGAGATAAATATCCAGATCGCGCTTCACTTCAGCGGGCAAATCCGAAGCAGCCAGCTCTGCGCGCATGGCGCTCAGCATCTCCGCAAGCTCGGGCCGCATCAGGTAATCCTCGAAGCTCTTGAGAATCGAGTCGTAGGCCTTGTGAAGCGCGTAGAGAATCGAGTCCGCCGAAATGTAGACGGGCAAGTCCTGCGCGTAGATCGTCGCGTACCCGTAGCCAAAATCGGGAAAGGTCGCTCGCGTGGAGATGACGAAGCCGTTTTCGTTGAACTTGGCGAGCTCTGCGTCCGTCATGCCCAACGCGGAGTTTGCGATCAGGTCGAGCCCGATGGCTTCGGAGGGGTCGTAGCTCAAGGTTTCGAAGCTCACCGCGGTGCGTTCCGCGAATCCGGCGGCATCGAGATCAGCGACCGCCGCGAGCGCCTCGGAGAGGTCGCCCGCCTCGGGTTGCTCGTTCTCGTCGTCCTCTTCCTTCGGCTCATCCGACGTCCCTCCGGTACCCTGCTCGGGGGTTTCCGGCGTCTCTTGGGCTACTTCTTGGCCCGACCCACCCGCAGACGTGGACGACGCACCGCCGACACCGCCGCCAACCGAGCCGCTCGAATCGGACGCGGAACCCTGGGCTCCGTAGCCGGTGGTTCCCACCGGATCGCCGGCGGTTCCCCCCACGGGGCCGGGCGCGCCGGATTGACCGGATTGAGGTGTGTCAGATCCCGCTTCGCAGGCGATCGCCCCCGCCAACAGAACCAAGGTAACGACGGCCGACCACTGCTTCCGAAAACGCTTCATTCCAAGGCAACTCCCGCAGTACCGATGCCCGGTGAACCGCCCATTGTTCCGCGAGAAAGTGCTCAACGGCTCTTCTGGCCAAGAATCGCGCCCCTATTCTGGGATTGCTGCAATTGTTCAGGAATCGGTACCAGCGCGCTCAGATCCCGTAGTCGGGTATCCTGCGCTCGGTTCTGTGCGGGGTCGGTTTTGCGAGCGGCCGGGGCTGGTCCCGAGGTGCCCTGGACTCTAGTGCGCCGCCCCCATTGGCGCCCTGCCTCGGAATGACGCATGGAGCGCTCGCCGCATCGACGGGCTCACTGAACAAGACTTTGGGCGGGCTGGACACGCTCGCAGCAGTACTGCGAGGCGCCGGGCGCTGCGCCTCGAGCAAAGGTGCCCCCTTGGCGTTTGTCGTGTGCGCCGGAGCGCTCCAGCTGGACACGCCCATGAAGGCCAGCGGGAGCGCGACCACCATTGTGACGATCAGGCCTGCCAAGGCGAGCCTCTGATTCCGCCGCCCGAAGCTCGTCTGAAGCTCGACCATGGGATGGATGCACCTGCCCGTCGCCGCCTCGGTTGCCTCCTCCTCGTTGCGCTTTGGCGCGAGCCAACGGGGAGACCAGTTCGAGTCGATGGCGATGCCACGCAATGTCTTGATGCGAGACGGAATCGACGAGGGCGCCGACGGCGGTGGCGGTGGCAGAGTCGCCTGATCGGGGGCAAGGAGCGAGGAGACCACGCGCGCCAGCGCTTCGCGCGTCGCCATGCGATGCGCAGCCGCGCGATCGAGCGCACGAGAAAAAGCTTCTGGCGACGGCCAGCGCAACTCGGGTATCGCGCGAGTCGCCTTGGCGGCGATTTCGAGCAGCTCGATCTCCGCGATGTCGTCGGCGAGCCCTGTCGCGGCCGCGCGAGCACGTGCGTATCGGATCTCGCGCTCGATCTCTTGTGACGACACAAACGCCTTGCCACTAACCGCTTCGAACAACAGTGCTCCGACGGCGTAGATCGCCGACGCCAGCATGGCCTGCGCAGACTTGGAGGCAGACCCGCCTGAGCTGAGCTCAGGGGCACGGTAACGGGTCGAGCTCTGAGCCTCTCGGGCGCTTTCGAGAGATAGGGCGCTTTCGAGCGATACCGTCCCGTCGACACCCACCAGCACGTTCGATGGCAAGAGAGGCGCATTCGGCAGAAAAGTCGCGGGCAGGGGCGCTCCGGGAGACGGCAGTACCCACAATAGCTCGATGCAAACGCGTAACTCGAGCTCCAGCGGAGGTTCGAGCCGGGAACGCAACAATGACCACGAGATTTTCTTCACGACTTCACCGCGACCAGTCCAGGGCTCGTTCGGCTCGATGGCGAATCGATGGACCTCCTGTCTGCCATTTGTTGATTAACGAAGCCAGCCACGTGTTCACCGATCGCAGCACTGCCAAATTGGAACACCAGTGAACGACAACACGCGGCCCGTTTCGCCGTGCGCACGTGGACGAGCAGACAGCGCGCGGCGCGCAGTCGTGCCAAAGGTACTGCTTCGGCCGGCTGGAGCGTGGAACCGGCGGTTAGTTAGTTAAGGCGCCTTGCAGAAAGAAAAACCTCGAGAAAGAAAAACACTGTGGTCGGATTCAACGTCCTACCGCACGCGGTCGCATTTGGCGGCCAGGATGAAGTCGCTTTCGGTGAGTCCGTCGATGGCGTGAGTATGGATGTCGATGCGGACCATGCCCCAACTCAGAGCGATGTCCGGGTGGTGACCATTGGCCTCCGCCTGTTCGCCCACGCGATTGACGAACGCGAGCGCGTCGACGAAGTTGTCGAACTTGTAGGTTTTGCTGAGGTGATGCCCATCGACCACCTGCCAACCCTCGAGCTGCTTCAACAGCGGCTCGCGCTCTTCGGGCGTGAGCGGTGGGACACCGCCACGACAGGGCACGCATTCGCGTGATGCGAGGTCACAAGCTTCATCAGCTTTGGTCATAATAGGAGCTCCTAACGCGCGCACCGGCCTCGCTTCGCTGAACCTCTGCTTGGCCGGCGCCCGCCTTGTGGTAGCGATGGAGGTGCGGCGAACCTAGCGCCGAAGCGTGGACGCGTCTAGTCGGCGGTCAGCCCTTGGTAGCGACGACCACCAGCTCCGGACACCCCGGCACACAGGGCGAGCGATCGAAGTCCCCGTAGATGCTGACGTCGTGAAAGCCTGCGCGCGCCAGCACGTGCTCCAGCTCATAGCGCGTGAACCATCGCATCTGGATAGTCTCGGATTCGCTACATAGTGCGGATTTCCCACTCGCCAGGGGTGGGGCCAGAGCTCTCGTTCCGCTCTGCCCGCGCTTCGTCGAAACCGTGAGTGACCCGTGACCATGAGTGACTCGTGACCCAAACGCCCTCTGACTTCGTGTGGACCAAAAGAGAGATGACCGTCCTCGCGGAGCCAGCTCTGGCGAAGAGTCAACGACAAAGCGGCGCGCTCTGGGCTGTAGCTTTTCGCCCCAGAGCGTCGCATCGACCGGCTCTCGATCGACGCCTCCGGCGTGTACCGCTACGGCCGGCTGGCCCGGGGCATTGAGCTAGCACCTTGCGCGGGCCGAAGCTATACGCAAAGCATGAGCGTGCCTCGGGTCGCTACTTACCGGGTGCAGCTGCGGCCGGGGTTTGGTTTCGACGATGCGCGAAGCCTGGTGGACTACTGGACGCAGCTTGGTATTAGTCATTTGTATGCGTCACCGTACCTGCAGGCTGCCACCGGCAGCGCGCACGGTTACGATGTCGTCGACTGCGGGCGCGTCAACGAGGAGCTGGGGGGAGAGTCGGGGCGCGCCGCGCTTGCGAAGGCGCTGGCTGCCAACGGAATGGGGCAATTGTTGGACATCGTCCCCAATCACATGGCGATCCGCGGCGGGCACAATGCCTGGTGGTGGGATGTACTAGAAAACGGACCATCGAGTCGCTTTTCGAGCTACTTCGATGTGGAGTGGCAAGCAGCCACTCAAGATCGCATCTTGCTGCCTGTGCTCGGCGATCAGTACGGCGTCGAGCTCGAAGGCGGACACATCCAGTTGCGCCGTGAAGGCGCTCGGTTTCTGATCGAGTACTTCGACCATAAAAATCCCGTCGCGCCGCGTTCCTTGGGCCGCATCTTGCAACAGGCGGCCGCGCTGGCTCGCTCGGACGAGCTCGGGTTTTTGGCCGATGCGTTCAGCGAACTACCGTCGGCAAGCGCCCGCGATCGCCAAAGCCGAAAGCGGCGCCATCGCGACAAGCAGGTGCTGGGGCAAGCCCTGGGACGCCTGCTCGACGAGCAGCCCGAGCTTACCCCAGTGGTGGACCAGGTACTCGACACCATCAATCACGATGTCGATCAGCTGCACGACGTGCTCGAGCACCAGAACTATCGGCTTGCCTACTGGCGTGTGGGCAACCATGAGCTCGACTACCGCCGCTTTTTCGATATCGACTCGCTGGTGGGCCTGCGCGTCGAGGACGAAGAAGTTTTCGATGCCACCCATCGGCTGCCGCTCGCATGGCTAGAAGATGGCTCGATCGACGGCCTGCGCATCGACCACATCGACGGCCTGTACGATCCGGCCGGCTACCTCGAGCGACTTCGCGCGCGAGCACCCGGGGCGTGGATAGTCGTCGAGAAGATCTTGGAGGGCGAAGAGACCCTGCCCCACTTTCCCATCGAAGGCGCAACGGGCTACGAGTTCTTGAACTTGGTGCAACGCTTGCTCGTCGATCCCAGCGGCGAACCCGCCCTTACCGAGCTCTGCCAGCAGCTGAGCCCCGATCAAGGCGGCAGCAAAGAGCTGATCGGGACGTGCAAGCGTCTGGTCCTCGAGCAAGCGCTCGGCAGCGACCTGAAGCGCCTGGTCGAGCGATTGAGTCAAATTTGCTATGACAAGCGGCGCTACCGCGACTTTTCTCGGTTCGAGCTGACCGAAGCGCTAAAAGAGCTGTGCGTCGCGTTTCCCGTGTACCGCACCTACGTACGCAAAGACGACGAACAAATCGGCCGCATGGATCGCGACGTCATCCAGCGTGCTTCGGCGGCAGCGCGCGAGGCCAACCCGCAGCTCGATCCACGCCTGTTCGAGTTCTTGGAACGGTTGTTGCTACTGGAGTGGCCTGGTGCAGCGGAACGCGAATTCATCATGCGCTGGCAGCAGTTGACCGGACCCACGATGGCCAAGGGGCTGGAAGACACTGCGTTCTATCGGCACACGCGTCTGGTGGCGCTCAACGAGGTCGGCGGCGATCCGAATCATTTTTCCGAATCGCCCGCGCGTTACCATGCCTGGATGCGCGAGCGTCAAGCGCAGCAGCCCTTCGCGCTCAATGCTACCTCGACGCACGACACGAAGCGCAGCGAGGACGTGCGGGCCAGACTCTGGGTGCTCTCCGAAGTGCCCGAACGCTGGCGCGAGGCGCTAGAGCGTTGGCGGCCCCGTCTTTCAAACTACAAGTCACCAAGCCCTTCGGCGGGCTTGGAGCTCGCTCCCGAGTCAGCCATGGAGTACCTGCTCTTGCAGAACCTGATCGGGGCTTGGCCGATCGACAAAGAGCGCCTGCTCGACTACGCGAAAAAAGCAGTGCGCGAGGCCAAGCGCTACACGTCTTGGCACCGCCCCGACGAGGGCTACGAAAACGCCGTCTTCGGCTACCTCGAGCGCCTGTACGCCGACCGCGAGATGCTCGGAGAAATCGACGATTTCGTGGCGTCCATCCGCGACGCCGGGTATGCGAACTCGCTCTGCCAACTGGCACTCAAAGTGTTGTCACCGGGCGTGCCCGACATTTACCAAGGCACGGAGCTCTGGGATTTCAGCTTGGTCGATCCAGACAACCGGCGCCCCGTCGACTATGCCGAACGGCGACGGAAACTCGAGCAGCTCGAGCAGCGATCGGTCGACCAGCTGTGGGCCGAACGCGCCGACGGCAGCGTCAAGCTTCATTTCTTGAAGCAGACCTTGGCGCTCAGGGCGCGGCAAGCGCGTTGCTTCGCAGCCGACTCGGAGTACCGATCCCTCGAGCCGCGCGGCTCCCACCAGGACCGGGTCATCGCGTTTGGGCGCGGCGACGCAGTCGTGGCGGTCGTGTCCCGCTGGTACGAAAAGCACCGCCTCGACTTCGGCGATACGGAGCTCACGCTGCCGCCGGGCACCTGGCGCAACGTGCTGACCGGCAACGACACCTTCACGGGCAGCGTTCGCGTCGAAACACTGCTCGCGCCCTTTCCGGCGGCAGCCCTCGAACGCCTGGGCGGGGGCGAACCCTGATGCGCTGTTCTGTCTGGGCCCCGAAAGCCTCCAGGGTCGAGCTGGTGTACGCAGACAGCGGCGAGCGCGTGCCGCTCGCTCCCCGGGAGCGCGGGTACTTCGCCGGTGAGGCTTCGCGCCTGCAACACGGGGTTCGCTACGGCTTCTCTCTCGACGGCGGCCCAGTCCTGCCGGATCCTCGTTCGCGCTTTCAACCCGAAGGGGTTCACGGTCCTTCCGAGTGGTTCGACTTCGGCGCATTTCAGTGGACCGATCACGGCTTTCGGCCGGAAGCGCTGACCTCGGCAGTCGTCTACGAGCTGCACGTGGGCACCTTCAGCGAAGAGGGCACTTTCGACGGCGTCCTGCAGCACCTCGATCACTTGGTCAACCTGGGCGTGACACACGTAGAGCTCATGCCCGTCGCTGCATTTCCGGGTCGACGGGGTTGGGGGTACGACGGAGTCGACTGGTATGCACCCCATGCTGCCTATGGCGGTCCCGCGGGGCTGATGCGACTGGTAGACGGCTGCCACGCGCGCGGACTCTCGGTGATTTTGGACGTGGTGTACAACCACTTGGGTCCTTCGGGAAATTACCTGGGGCAATTCGGGCCGTACTTCAGCCAGCGTTATGGCACCCCATGGGGCGAAGCCGTGAACTTCGACGGACCCGGCAGCGACGAAGTTCGACGCTTCGTTTGCGACAACGCCTTGCATTGGCTGCGCCACTATCACATCGATGGCCTCAGGCTCGATGCAGTGCACGCCATCTTCGATCAATCGGCGCTCCACGTCTTGGAGCAAATGGCCAGCGAAGTGGCCGCCTTGTCGACCGAGCTCCGCAAACCCCTCGTGCTCATCGCGGAAAGCAATCTGAACGATCCACGCTTCGTGCGTCCGGCGACCCAAGGCGGGTTCGGTTTGTCGAGCCAGTGGAGCGACGACTTTCATCACGCGCTGCGCACCCTGCTCACGGGCGACCGAAGCGGCTACTACGAGGACTTCGGCTCGATGAACGACCTTGCCGAAGCACTGCGCCATGGCTTTGTCTACCGCGGGCGGTATTCGCGCCATCGGGGCCACAGCTACGGGAGAGAACCTGCGGGGCTCAGGGGCAGACACTTCCATGCGTTTTGCCAAAATCATGATCAAGTGGGCAATCGTGCGCTGGGCGATCGGCTGGGGCACAGCGTGACCCTCGGGCAGCTCCAGATCGCCGCAGCCCTCACGTTGCTTTCGCCATTCGTGCCCATGCTGTTCATGGGTGAAGAGTGGGGAGCCTCGAGTCCGTTTCGATACTTCACCGACCATTCGGAGCCGGAGCTCGCCGAAGCCGTGCGTCGGGGCCGCCGGCAGGAATTCCAAGCGTTCGGCTGGAATCCCGATCAGATCCCCGATCCGCAAGCGGACGACACGTTCGAGGCGAGCAAGCTGAAATGGGCAGAAGTGTCCAGCGAGCCTCACCGTATGCTGCTCGACTGGTACCAAAAGCTCATTCGACTGCGCCGGGGGGAACCGAGCCTTTTGGACGACACGCTCGACAAGACACGCGTCGAGCTCGACGAACGTGCAGGCTGGCTACGGCTGCAGCGTGGCGAGCTCTGCATTTGTGTCAATTTCTCGGATGCCGAGCGCCGGCTCGAAAGAAGCTCGCTCGCTCCCCATGAGACGAGCTTACAGCTATTGCTTGCCTCGCATCGAGAGCTCGCTCTGAGCGACCGGGCACTCGTGCTGCCGCCGCACAGTGTTTGCGTCACCGCGCAAGGAAGATAGAAGTATCGTGGACAGCCCTACATCGAAACCACCCTCAAGAAACGACACGCGCGAGCCTTCGGACAAGGTGCCGCACACCCAGCGCAGTGACGCCGTGCATCCCCGTCCTGCGGCTCCCGAAGGTCTGCAAGGTGCCCAACTCGCCGGCGCCGATCTATCGCATCGCGATCTGGCCGGTGTCGATCTCACGGGAGCGGATCTCTCCGGCGCCGATTTGTCGGGAACCGATTTCTCCGGTGCCGATCTGGCCGATGCAGCGCTCGACAGCTCCGCGTTGGAAGACGCCTCGCTTTCGGAGAGCGAGCTCTCGCGGGCCAACCTCGAAAGCGCTCGCGCCTCGAGTTCCGATGTGTCGCGAGCCAATCTGAGCGAGGCCAATCTGTCCCACGCCGAGCTTGCAAAGACCGAGCTCGGCGCGACCAGCCTTCGAGCGAGCAGTCTGCGCGGCGCCAATCTCGCCGAATCGCCGATGGCCGACACCGATCTCACGGGCGCCTGCCTGGACAATGCGAACCTAGAGAACGCCTTGCTGGACGGCTCCATGCTGTTCCGAGTTTCCATGGTCGGCGTCAACGCGACAGGTGCTCACTTTCGCAGCGCCGATCTCAGCGAAGCCGACGCCCGCAACGCCAACTTCACGAACGCGGATCTCACTCGAGCCGATTTGGACGAATCGGACCTCAGGGACGCCAACTTCGAAAAGGCCATCTTGTGGGGGGCTAGCTTGCGCGGGGCCGACTTCCGGGGAGCCAACCTGCTACAAGCCGATTTGCGCGGCGCACGTTACGACCGGCGTACACGCTGGCCCGACGATTTCGACATCGACCACACCGGGTTGGTGTACAGCGGCGAAGAACACCTGGACATGGAACTGACCAGCATGCGACCTGGTCGGCCCTATCCGCTGGGCGCCACCTGGGACGGAGAGGGAGTCAACTTCGCGGTCTTCGCCCAGCACGCCACGCACGTCGAGCTGTGCCTGTTCGACTCGGCCGATGCTTCGGAGGCGGCCGCGCGGATTCGACTACCGGAACAAACCGACGGCATTTGGCACCTCTACGTGCCGCATTTGGCTCCGGGGCAGCTTTATGGCTACCGCGTGTACGGTCCCTACAGGCCCGAACGTGGCCAGCGTTTCAACCCAAACAAATTACTCATCGATCCGTACGCCAAGGCCTTGACGGGACCAATCATCTGGGACGATTCCCTGTTCGGGTACGTGGTGGGCTCTCCCGACGCGGATCTCAGCTTCGACGAACGCAACAGCGCGGCGTTCATGCCCAAATGCGTCGTGATCGACAACTCGTTTCCCTGGGGCGACGACCGGCGCCCTCGCACGCCTTGGCATCGATCCATCGTGTACGAACTTCACGTCAAGGGCTTCACCAAACTAAACCCGGGGATCCCGGAAGCGATGCGGGGAACTTACCTCGGGCTCAGCTCGCACGTCGTGATCGACTACCTGAAAACGCTGGGTGTCACGGCGGTCGAACTGATGCCCGTCCACGAGCATGTCGATGATCGCTTCTTGGAAGAACGCGGCCTGAAGAACTACTGGGGCTACAATACGCTGAGCTACTTCGCGCCCAACACGCGCTACAAATGCGATGCGGCACCCGGCGCCGAGGTGCGCGAATTCAAGGCGATGGTCAAGGCGCTGCACGCAGCGGGCATCGAGGTGATCCTCGACGTGGTCTACAACCACACGGCAGAAGGCAATGAGTTGGGCCCGACGCTGTCGTATCGCGGCTTCGACAACCAGACTTACTACCGCACGGTACCGGACAACCCCCGCCATTACATGGACTACACCGGCTGCGGCAACACCCTCAACGTGCTCGAGTCGCGCTCGTTGCAGCTCATGATGGATAGCCTGCGCTACTGGGTCACCGAAATGCACGTGGACGGGTTCCGCTTCGATTTGGCAGCCGCGCTGATGCGCGGACTGCATGAGGCCGACCGGCTGTCGTCGTTCTTCGACGTGATCACGCAAGATCCGGTGATTTCGCAGGTCAAGCTGATCGCCGAACCGTGGGACGTCGGCCCGGGCGGCTATCAGGTGGGCAAATTCCCGCACTTGTGGTCCGAGTGGAACGGCAAGTATCGCGACGTGGTCCGTCGCTTCTGGAAAGGCGACGAATCACAGGTGGGTGAGCTGGCCTATCGGCTTTCAGGTTCGAGCGACCTGTACGAACACAACGGTCGCCGCCCCTACGCCAGCATCAACTTCGTCACCGCTCACGACGGATTCACCTTGGCAGATCTGGTCAGCTACAACGACAAACACAACGAAGCGAACCAAGAAGGCAACCGCGACGGAGAAAGTCACAACAACAGCTGGAACTGCGGTGCCGAAGGCGCGACCAACGACCCAGAGGTGCTGGAGCTCCGCGCTCGGCAAATGCGCAACTTCATGGCGACGCTCTTGCTGTCGCAAGGTGTGCCCATGATTTTGGCGGGCGACGAACGCGGCCGCACTCAAGAAGGCAACAACAACGCCTACTGCCAGGACAATGAGCTCAGCTGGCTTGACTGGGGGCTCGACGAAACCCGCCAGCAGATGCTGGACTTCACACGCATGCTGGTGAAGCTGCGACAGGAGCATCCCTCCCTGTGCCGTCGCCGCTTCTTCTTCGGTCGTCGGGTGCACGGGGCGGACATCCGCGACATCGTATGGCTGCAACCCAATGGCGAAGAGATGAGCGATCACCTCTGGTCGGTCGGTTACCTGCGCTGCCTGGGCACGCTGCTCAACGGCGAAGCCATGCGCGAGTGGGGTGAAGACGGCTCTTTGCTACGCGACGAGCCCTTGCTGATTCTGATCAACGCGCACCACGAAACGATCCCGTTCAAGGTACCCCCCTGTGGCAGCCACGAGCACTGGCGCCTGTTGATCGATACGACGCACGGCCCCGAAGCGCCGAGCGCCGAATACGCGGTAAGCGACGAGTACCCATTGGGCGGGCGCTCGCTGGCGGTGCTCAGCGCCTCGTGAGACCATCGGGAGGCTCCAATAGCTCCTTGATCAATTCGGCGAGGCGCGCCGATTCGAACGGCTTCTTGACGAACACCACGCGATCTTCGCTGGTGCGAGCGGCAGCGCCGGCGCCATGGGCGTCGGGATAACCCGAGACGAGCACGATCGGTAGCTCTGGCCTCAGCTGCCGGGCCACGCGCGTGAGCTCGAAACCGTCGAGCCTGCCTGGCATGACCACGTCGCTGAGCATCAGATCGATGCGCTCCGCCGGATCAGCCAACAGTTGGGCTGCACGGTCGGCATCGGGTACATGCTGAACCCGATAGCCCAGGTGCACGAGCAGGCGACCGACCACGCGACGCAAAGCCGGCTCGTCTTCGACGAGAAGAATTCGCTGACCCGCGCCTTTGGCCGTGAGATCGGCCGGCGCTGGTTGGCTGGTCAAAGGTCGGGCCGGCGCATGCGAGCGCGGCAGCCACAAGGTAACGCGAGTGCCAACACCGGGCTTGGACCAGAGCCGAACGTCCCCTTGCGACTGGTGCGCGAAACCGTAAACCATGCTGAGTCCGAGCCCGCTGCCAGCACCGACCGCCTTGGTCGTGAAGAAGGGTTCGAAGGCGCGTTCGAGCACGTCGCGATCCATGCCCAAGCCTTCGTCCTCGAGCGTCAGCTCGACGTAGTCGCCGGGCTCCAGCTGTGAATGTCCGTCCACCGAGGAATTGACGGCGGTGATGCTGAGCGTGCCGCCATTGGGCATGGCGTCGCGCGCATTGACGGCAATGTTGAGGACCGCTGCACACAGTTGGTCCGGATCGACGTAGACGGGCCACAGGTCCTGCGCCAACGACAGAGAGACCGTAACCCGGCGGCCCACCGCTGATCCCAGCAAGTGGGCGCTCATGTCGCCCAGCGTTGCGGCCAGGTCTACACTGGTCGGGTTCAGGCGCTGCGAGCGCGAAAAGGAGAGCAGGCTCTCGGTGAGCTTGGCGCCGCGCTTCGTGGCCTGCTCGGCGCTCTTGAGCAAGCTCTGCGCTTCCGCGTCACCGGTCACCTTGGCCTTGATTTGGGGCAGCGCATTGAGCACGACAGCGAGCACGTTGTTGAAGTCGTGCGCCACTCCACCCGTAAGGCGCCCAATGGCCTCCAACTTCTGCGCATGGCGCCGCTCGCGCTCGACCTCCCGCTTGGCGCGCTCCGCGGCGCGGAGCTCGCGTGTCTTGGCCCGCACGCGAGCGTCGAGATCGGCGTTGGCGCGCTCGAGCTCACCCTGTGTTTGCAACAGCCGCTTCAGCAGCGCCTGCTTCTCTACCAAAAGACCAACGTTATTCCGAAACGAGCGCTCCGTGGCACTCGCCACCAGGGCCATGGCGATGACGAATAGGCCGAGCGTGCTGGCCATGGCCAGGTGAGATTGATCTCCTTCCAATGCCAGGCGCAGCACGAGGGGCGAGACCGCCGGCACGACCCAGGCCAAGTAGGTGGGCAAATGACAGCCCAAGCTCGCCGCGGCACCCGACGACAACCCTCCCAAAAAGAACGCCAGCAGCAGCTGGTGCAGCTCGGAATCGGGCACATAGAACACCCATGCGGTCGAGCCCCAGAGTACACCGCTCACCGCCGCACCACCGGCGAACCAGAGCAGCCACGCCGCCTCTGGTTCGGTGCAGAGCCAATCGCCGCGAAAGGCGAACAACCGCAAGCCAGTGATCGCGACGAGCGCCAAACCCCAAACCGCCGCGCGCGCGAGGTCGACCTCACGCCAAGTAGCCCAGCCCATCACCAGCGCAATCACGACCGTGGCGAGGGACACCGGCACCAAATGCTGCCTGAGTGTGTGAATGCGCGCGCGAGCGAGAGCTGCCGGCTCGTCCGCGGCTCCTTCGATGACGTCGCCGACGTCGACACGTGGTCGACTCAGTGCCTTTTCGGGAAGATCGTCAGCGGAATCCAACCCCACCGCGTCGAAAGTCTACATGAACTCTTGACTGGGCGACCAGCTCAATCACCCGTCGCCGTTTCCCGATCCCTTTCCGTAGCGGCGGTCTATTTCTCGGGAGGAAGTAACTCCAGCACGACGGCGGGTAGCTTCACGCTCGACACGTCGCTCTTGCCATTCTCGACCAGTCCGACGGCTTCCAAACGGTCCGCGGGAATACCGCAATCCTTTTCCAGTTGGTCGCTCACCGCAGCCGCCCTGGCCGAGCTCAGCTCGCGCAGACTCGAGTACTTCGCCTTGAGTACCGGCGAGGGGTTCTCTCGCTCGCTCGTGGTAGCCACGATGCGCAGGGGAGCCTTGCCGGCCCGCTTGCCCAGATCGCACAACAGGCTCTTGGCTCGTGCCGGAATGGTCAATGAGTTGGCTGAGAACAGCACGTGATTGGCCAAGGCCAAACGCACTCGATCGGCCTCTGCCGAGGCTTTTGCAGCCCCTTTGCGTTCGTGCGGCGCAATCACCGAATCGAAGGACGTCGACAACTGCTCCAGCTGCTGTTTACGTGCATTCTGCGTCGTCTGCTGCTCGTCCAGCTTCGACTGGAGCTCGCCTTTCTCCGCTTCGAGCCGCTTGACCGTAGCTTCGGTAGTCTTGAGCTTCTCGTCCAACAGGCGTCGGCGTTCGCTGAGCTGTTGGAACTCCTCGCGGAGCGCATCGTGAGCTCTGAACAAAGGGATATAGTAGCCGGCGATGAACGTGAGCGCGCCGATGACGAGCAGTCCAATCCCTAGGCGCATCCAGCGCTTGGGCCCTTTGGCTTGCATGGTCGCCGCCAGGGCGAGAACTTCGTGATCGGGGTCTTCCCAGGGGTTTTTCCCCATGGCTTTGAAACAGATACTCGCAGGCGATACAGTTTTCCAGCATTGATTGATGCACTGCCATGAAAATACGCGCTAGCCACAACGTTCCACCGTGCCCATAGTGGGGCGAGAACACTCATGGAAACGTAAATGGGGGGATGCTAGATTTGCCCCTCGCTCTTCAAACCCTGTCAGCTGGAGGTCCCATGAGCGAAGACATGTGGCACGTACAGATCGAGCCCGGCGAGATCAAAACCGTCACGCTCGAGCAGTTGGACGACATGTACCGGTTGGAGCTGATTTCGGCATCCACCCTGGTCTGGCAACCTGGCATGCCCAAGGCGCTACCGCTCAGCGTGATCGCCGGGATCGAAGACGACGAGGAAGACGAGGTCATGGAGATCGAGCCCGAGCTGATCCCCGAGGCCGCCTATTCGGTCCCAGCGCCGGCTTATCCGCCCGTGGCAACCTCGACGTATCCGTCAGCCTCGGCATATCCACCAGCCGTGGCCGCATACCCGCCGGCCGTGGCGCCGGCCGCGGTAGCGGAGCGCCAGGCGACCATGACCCCGCCCCCGGCCTCCACCAATGCGATGGCCAGCGTGGCGCCTGCGCCCCAAATGCCCGCTCCGGACTTCTACTCACCCGAGAGTCTGCGGCCTATCACGATGAGCCACATCCCCGATCCGGGGCTGCGTCCTGCGGGAAGAGGCGGGCGCATCGTGATGGGTATTGCGATCGCCGCTGGTCTGCTCATCACCTTGCACAGAAATGACCTGCTGCGACCTATGGCCAGCTCTGCCGGGTCGGAGGCCGCCTACGACAAGATACAGGCCGCGCTCGGAAGCCCCGGCTTCGGAACGACACAATCAGTCGTGCATTTCAGCAAGATGCTGAATCCCCCCGAGCTCGAGACCAGCACGGACACCAGCGTGACGCCTCCGACAACCAGCACGACCGAGTCAACCAGCGCGGACAACTCGGAGAGCTCTACCGATAGCGACAGTGCGACTGATACGAGCGCTTCGACCACGACCACCAACGAGACGGCCCACGACGAGAACACCAAGCCCAAGCACGAAGCGAAGACGACGGCACCACGCTCGCGCAGCGTCCCAGTTCGCAGAAAGAGCAGCAGCGCACCCAGCGGCAAACCGTTGAAGTCGTACAAGGGCAGCGAATACGACCCGATGAACGCGAAGTTGTAGTCGCCGCGTTTGCAACCGATTCCAAACCGTTCGTGCAGCCGGCGCCCGGTATAGCGAGGAGCGAGCAGGCGCGTTAGCATGCGCGGCCCATGTCGCGCCGAAGCTTCACACTCCTTCGCTCCACCACCATCGCCACCCTGTTCCTGTCGGGCCTCGTGAGCATGGCCTGCGTCAAGCGCGGCGATCAGAGCCACGAAGCGCTCGAAGGCTCGCTCGACTCCAGTCCCGATGAACCGCTGCCCGAGGGCATCGACGTGCTGAACAAACAAGGTGTCTCGGCGTTCCAGGTGAATGGCGCCGCCGAGAAAGTCGACGTCCAGGTAGTACCTGTCACCGGACAACCATTCGACAAGGCACTGCGAGCGGACGTCAAAGAGGAGAGCGCCTCGGAGTGGACCGTTCAGGTGCAGGCGAAAACGACCCAGCCGGTCAAGAAGGGTGACGTACTGCTCGCCACCTTTTATGCGCGCGTCGAAAAGGAGCAAGAAGGCGGAGGCGGAGAAACACAATTCGTGTTCGAGCGCGCGTCGGAGCCCTACACGAAGTCAGTCACCTATTCGCTGAGGCTGACTCCCGAGTGGCGCAAGATCCAGGTGCGCTTCATCGCAGGCGAATCGTATGCACCCGGCGAGGCACAGGCCATTTTTCGGCTCGGGTACGAACCGGAGACGATTCAAGTCGGTGGAGTCAGCGTCGAGAACTTCCAAGACAAGGTGTCCATCGCGCGATTGCCCACCACCGAGGCACAAGACAAGCGGCTCGCTGCAAAGCCCACCGTCGTAGAACAGTTGCCGGTGATCGATGCCGGAGAGCTCCGAATCAAGGTCGAAGCCGCGCAGGTGATTCGCAAAATCAGTCCCTACGTCTACGGCATCAATTCGCAAACCATTGCCGATACGGGCGCCACGGTCAGACGCAACGGCGGCAACCGCGGCTCTGTCTACAATTGGGAGCTCAATGCTTCCAACGCCGGCCATGACTACCACCACCAAAACGACAAGTGGCCATGCGAGGTAATGGGCTACAAAAACTGCAACGAGCCGGGTGCGCAGTACACCAATTTCGTCGAGGAGAACAAAGCTGCTGGAGCCGAGACCGTCATCGAGATCCCCATGCAAGACTATGTGTCCGCCGATCCCGATGGTCCCGTGAAGCTGGAGCAAACCGCCCCCAGCTCGCGCTTTCTACGCAATTATGCGAAAAAGAATGGGGAGCTGACGTTGCCGCCCAACACGAAGGACGGCGCGGTGTATCAGGACGAATTCGTCAAGCTGCTCGTGACGAAGTTCGGTAAGGCTTCCGAAGGAGGCGCTAAGTTCTATTCTTTGGATAACGAGCCCGCCCTCTGGCACACCACGCATCCCAGGGTGCACCCGGAGCCTGCGAGCTACGAAGAGGTGATCCAGCGCAGCGAGGCCTTCGCAAACGCCATCTTGAGCGTCGACCCCAGCGCCTTCATTCTCGGAGGCGTGATGTTCGGATGGGGCGAATATCTGAACCTGACCAGCTCGGGTAACTTCGAAAAGTACAATCAGGTGTACGACCGCTACGTGGACTACTACCTCGCCATGATGCAAAAGGTCGAAAAGCGCAACGGCAAGCGCCTCATCCATGCGCTCGACGTGCATTGGTATCCGGAGGCACGCGGCAAGAAACGCATCACCGAAGACGACGCCTCCCGCAAAACGATCGATGCGCGCCTACAGGCTCCGCGCAGCCTGTGGGACCCCGAGTATCAAGAGAACAGCTGGATCGCAGACCAGCTCAAGAAGCCGATCCGGCTGATCCCCTGGCTGAAAGAGATCATCGCCAAGCGGTATCCGGGCACCGAGCTCGCGATGACCGAGTACAGCTACGGCGGGACGGAGCACGTTTCCGGAGGCTTGGCTCAGGTGGACGTGCTCGGCGTGCTCGGCCGCGAAGGAGTGTACTTGGCGAACTATTGGGGCAATGGCGCGGGCGTCGGTAACCTGCCACCGTACGTTGCCGAGGCCTTCAAGCTCTACCGCAACTACGACGGCAAAGGTGGCAAGTTCGGCGATACCTCCGTCAAAGCGAGCGTCCCCGACAACGCGGTCGCCTCGGTCTTCGCAGCCAAGAACAGCCAAAATCCTGGAGAGCTGACGATGATCGTCATCAACAAGGACCAGCAAAAGCGCTTCGCCGGCGTGATCGAAGTCGGGGCTGCTTGCCAACAGGCGAAGGCCTTCGTGCTCGATGGCAGTCAGCCGAAGATCAAACCCGGCACTGCAGCGACCGTCGCCAACGGCGAGCTCAAGTACACGCTACCGCCGCTGAGCGCCACGCTGTTCGTCTGCACGAAAGCCTAAGTCGCGCAGCCGGAACCAAGAGGATGTGCTTAGGCCGAGTCTAGCTTGCGCAGTAGGTCACTAGCGGCGCTGGCCCACTGCCGTTCTTTTTGCTTGAGCCAACTGGGAGCGGTTTCGTGGTCTGCGAGCGCTCGCTTCAAGACGGTACGTGCCCTCGTCTTGTCCTCCGCGAGGACCAGGTAGTGAGCATAAGCCAGCCTGTGATTCAAACGACGGCTTTCCTGCGCGATGTCTTCCAAGATTTCGAGTGCGCGCGTCGTCTTGCCATCGTCCCACAGCGTCTCGGCGTACTCGAGCGCGACGGTAAAGTCACCGTGACGGGGCTCTAGCTCGATGATCCGCTCGTAGAGGCTGAGGCTGTCTGCGTGATCACCCTGGGTGCGTCGCACGCGGGCCAGACCCCACAGTGCAGCCAGCTCCTCTGGCTGCTTGTCGAGGACGTCCGCGAACAAGCTGGCCGCTTGCTCCAGTCGGTTCGCATTGTAGAAAGCCGTGGCGAGGGCCAACTGATTCGCCTGGCTGGGTGCTGCTTCGTACCGAGCCATCAGCTCCCCGATGGAGCGCGCCCGTGGTTTCATGAGACCCTGAAGCCACGGGCGATAGTCGCGCAGCTTGATGCCGAAGAAATAGATCATCGCGCCGAAGGGCAC